>JAJISG010000127.1 GCA_022848835.1 Thermoplasmatota archaeon
CAATAGCCAGTGTGGGTGATTGACCCCTCCGCGTCCGCTGAGATTTTCATTTGCTCAAGCATCCAGATCTGCGTTGCCCCTTAATATCGTTCAAAATGCAGGACCCGTTCGAGTGGAAGGCGAGAAGGCGAATCGGGTCTCTCAGCAGGGTACCCAAGGGGGATGAGAGCCATCGGGCGAACATCGTTGGGAATCTGCAGAATTTGCGACACTGCAGCTTCATCAAAGGCACCTACCCAACAAGTCCCCAGCCGTAGATCATACGCCGCAAGTAGCAGATTCTGGGTCGCCACTGCACAATCCTGGATGCAGTATAGGTCTGCACCTCGCGCTCCATATCGCTGCGCAGAACGGGTACGATTCGCGCAGACCGCGATTACGAGAGGGGCGCTAGCGATGAAGCCCTGGTCAAGAGCCGCTTGGGCAAGTTCCTCTTTTCTCTTCTGATCACGGACTACAACGAATTCCCACGCTTGCAGGTTTCCTGCACTTGGAGCCATGACGGCGGCTGAAAAGATCCGATCGACCAGGTCCTCGGACACTTCTTTATCACGATAAGCACGAACACTGCGTCTCCCGCGAATCGCCTCAAACACATCCATTCAGATCATCCCACGGAGGTTGGATTGCGGATGCGACATTGATGGGCACAGGCTTTTAAGTTTCGGCGTGACGGCGGCTAGAAAAAACCTGGCGATGTGGAAGTCTGAGAATTCAAGCTCTGAATCGGTTCCGAGAGTCTCGTGTATCCTAGGAGCAGTACTGGACGGGACCTGATGCGTCTCAAGCTTCCGAGGAACCCTGAAGCTGCTCGCCTCCTGGTCGTCTTTCACCCGGCTACTACCCGTAGACCCAGGTTGTCTTCGGCGAGCGTCTCAACTCAGCTAATCCACAAAGGGGCCCATCCATCGTATGGGTTCGCGATGCGGTTCACCAGCGGCGAGCACGTAACGCACGGGCCCGTGAGACGCCTTCACTGGGAGAATCTCTCCAGCACCTAGTAGGAGGAACCGTCCCTCCTCAGCATCGACCTCGTTGGAACCAAACCTACCCCGACCCTCTAGGACAAGAACGAAACCCTGGTAGTCCGCTGGAATATGGTGGTTGAGCGCACCTGAAGAGGGCACAGTTACATCCAGGTAGAGGGCGGGGGTGTGGAGGCGGATAGGAGACTCATCTCCTACGAGTACGCGCGCCTTAGCTCCCTCCATCTCCCTTACGGGGACCCCTTCTGGCTCCAGTGTTTGGTAGTGGGGGGCTACCGTCTTATCCTTCTGAGCGAGGTTAATCCAAAGCTGGAGACCTATTGTGGGTTCCTCGCCACCGGTTGTGGGCCCTTCTTCGTGCCAGATACCCTTCCCAGTCGTGATCTTCTGCAGCCCTCCTCCGCGGATTACCGAGTCGTTCCCGAAATCGTCTCGATGACTGGCCTCGCCGGCCAGGAGGTAGGTGATTATCTCAAAGCCACGGTGGGGATGCCTTGGAAAGGCCTGCCCCTTGTAAGATGGATGAGATGTATCGAAGAGATCCAACAAAAGGAAAGGATCGATCTTCTCATAGGGTACTTCGTTCGAAGGGATCGCCCGCTTGACGATGACCCCGGCGCCCTCCATCACTTTAACGGGCTCGAGAATGTGTGCTATCTGTCGCTCAGGCCCGTCCTTTACGTTGAGTGCCATGCAACTAGCCTCCCTGAAATTATGTGCTGCAATGTTAAATACTCTACATCTAACCCCAAGCAATCCCTCCTCCACTCTATCGTACACTGGGGGTCCAAGTTTTGCTCATTTCACAGGCGAGAGTCTGTAGAATCCTGCCGGTGTCGCATTTACCGTATGTGAACAGTCTCCCTCAACTCATCGATAAATCTCTTTGGGTGCCTCAGGTTCAGAATCAGCTGTTTCTTACGGAACAGCAGGCTCCTCGTGATCTGTTGCAGTATGTATCGCTTTCGAAGATAGAAGGCCCTGTGAAACGCCGTTAACAGTGCCGCTGAATCCATTGCCGCGACCTCGGGGTTAACGTCGAAGCCCATTATGTTTTCCTCCCATTGAGTCTCATCGTCGATGACTCCTTGATCTACCAGATCTTCCCAAAGGGGCATTCCCCGAACTATTCGCAGCACGTTGAACTTGGCGAAATCGATGTCTAGTTCCCCCGCCTTCCTGACCGTCTCCCACATCTCCTCGACCGTTTCGATAGGCGCACCGAGTATGAAACTGCCTATGACGTCGAGGCCTGCTCTGCGAGCCTTCTTGGCAGCAAGTTTGGCCATATCATAGGTGAGTCCCTTCCTGTAGTATCTGAGTATCCTATCAACGCAGCTCTCTATGCCGAGGTATATTGCTCTACATCCTGCCCTAAACATCTCCCTGAACAGGGCTTCGTCAGCCTGGTTCACCCTCCCCTCGCAGTACCATACAAGGTCGAGTCCATGTTCCCTTATCAATCTACAGATACTGAGGACATGTTTCTTGTTGACTGTGAAAATATCATCAACTACCATGTACTCATTCAGGCCATGTCTGTCATACAGATAATCGAGTTCCTCCACGACATTCTCGGGACTTCTCCACCTGATGGTGGCGTTGGTGAACGCGCTGCATGAGCAGAACCTGCATTTGTATGGACACCCCCTCGAAGTCAGAAGCCCGCCTAGATTCCTGTAGGTTACACGCATTCCTCCGAAAGACCCGTATGTCAAGTGTGAAACGAGCTCGTAGGCCGGGAATGGCAAGGAGTCCAAGTCCTCCTTGAGGGGACGTCCCTCGTTTATCGCAATTCGCCCGTTTTCCCTATATGTTAAACCTCTCATCCCTGAGAAGACCGGCTTGCTCTTTTCAAGCTCCTCCACGAGTTTGACGGCCGTCACCTCACCCTCGCCCCTTACGATGAAGTCAAAGCAGTCATACTTGGATAGGATCCTGTCGTGACAGAACGTGGCGAAATAACCACCCAGCACTATGGGCGAATCTGGAAGCTCTTCCTTACTGACACGGGCGATGCTGACGATGTTCTTGAAAGTAGGAGTCAGCGTCGATATGCCTATCAGATCGGGTCTGCTCATCCTAAGGCGTCCGGCAAGCTGGTCCCTTGTTCGAACCGACTCGCTATTCATGTCTAGCACCTCTACATGGTAACCCTTCTCCAACAACACTGCGGCGATGTAGAGGAGCCCGAGAGGTGGAGAAGTCGAATGTGGATAGACGCGCGAGCCCGACCCAGCCTCAAGAATAGAAGAAGGTGAAATCAGGAGAACTCTAAAGGTCATGTTTTCATCCATCCCTCTGCATGATATTTGCCACAGCCATTGTCATCAGGCCACCAACCCGATCCTTCCCTCATTTCTGGTCGCCTAGGCCAAGTAGGTCGATGGACCCGTATGTATCAACCACTCTAATTGTTTTCCCCGTGGTTGCGCACCGTTGCGGCATCTTTCCGGTAGCGACCTAGAATGGCCGTCCCTCGACTGCGGGGGGAACAGAATCTAATCTCCTGAATGCGACTCCTCCAACAACCTTATGGCAGCCTCCCTGGGGCTCATCCTCTTCTCCAAGACCTCATCCACGAAGCTCATGAAGGATCTTCCTGAGCTCAAGGCTAGACTCCGCTCTAGGACGGATTCCGAGATGGCAATCATAAGCTCTTTCTCAGCCCTCCTCCGCTTCTTCTCCTCCATTCTGCCGGACTCCCTAAGATGGGTCAAGTGCTCTTCCAGGAAGTCAGCCACCTCCTTCTCCGCCTCTCCTCGAAGGGCCACTGCTGTCAGAACTGGCGGTGTCCAGTCTCCCTGCTCTCCGAGCTCCAGCATAATACTCAGGTCGGAGGCCACCCTATCTGCATCCCCCAGGTCCGCCTTGTTCACTACGAAAATGTGCGCCACTTCGAAGAGACCTGCCTTCAGGGCCTGCACCTCGTCTCCCACTCCAGGCATCACCACCACTACGGTGGTGTGCACCAGGTCCGACACCTCCACGTCCGTCTGGCCGGCACCCGCCGTCTCCACGAAGATGATGTCGCTCCCATATGCGTCGAGGACGTTGATTGCATCGGAGGTGGCTGCGGAAACGCCTCCCAACCTACCTCTGGTCCCCATGCTTCTAATGAAAACGCCTTCATCGCTCGCCAAATCCCCCATCCTCACCCGGTCACCTAGGAGGGCACCCCCGGAGATGGGGGATGTGGGATCGACGGCTATGATGCCCACCTTCTTCCCCCGCTTCCGGAACTCCTGGGCTAGGCGGAAGATGAGAGTGCTCTTACCAGTCCCGGGAGGGCCACTGACTCCGACGACATGGGCCTTGCCGGTCATAGAGTAGATCTCTCTGATGGCGGCCGTAGCAGCCGCATCACCATCCTCGATTAGAGAGATCAGTTTCGCAACGGCCCGCTTGTCGCCGTTGCGAAGACCCTCAACCAGCGACATCAGGCTTCTTCCCAACGTTCTTCTCGATGAAATCCACAATCGTATTTAGAGGAGTACCGGGACCGAAGACCTCCGCCACTCCTGCCTTCTTGAGTTCCAGGGCGTCCTTCGGCGGGATGATGCCACCACCCACTACGAGAACGTCACCCATCCCTCTCTTCCTCAGAAGTTTCGTTACCCTCGGGAAGAGAGTCATGTGCGCTCCTGAGAGTATGCTCAGACCCACTGCGTCCACATCTTCTTGGATGGCGGCCTCCACGATGTCCTCGGGGGTCTTTTGGATGCCGGTGTATATCACCTCCATTCCCGCGTCTCGCAGCGCTCTGGCGACCACCTTGGCGCCCCTGTCGTGCCCATCCAGGCCAGGCTTTGCAATCAGCACCCTTATCTTCTTCATCTGACCACCTTATGGGTCAGTATACCAGGGGTTCCTCGTAGAGGCCGAATACCTCCTTGAGGGTTTCTACGGTCTCCCCCAAGGTGGCGTAGGCTCTCGCGCATTCCAGAATGGGGGGCATGAGGTTGTCTTCCCCCTCTGCCGCCTTCCTGAGCCCTTCCAATGCCCCTCGCACCTTCCTACTGTCCCTCTTCTCCCTGACCCTCTTGAGCCTCTTCAATTGCCTTCTCTCCGCCTCTCGGTCAATCCTCAAGTACTCGACGACCTCGGGCTCCTCTGTGATGTGGGCGTTGACACCGACGATTACCCTCTCCTTCCGCTCGATCTCCCTCTGGTACCTGTAGGCGGACCTAGCGATCTCCCTCTGGTAGAACCCTTTCCCAATGGCAGGAATGACGCCTCCCAGCTCTTCGATCCTATCGAAATATCTGTAGGCCTCCTCCTCCATGTGGTCCGTCATCCACTCCAGGTAATAGGAACCACCGAGGGGGTCGGCGGTGCTGGTCACACCGCTCTCGTGGGCGATAATCTGCTGGGTCCTCAGGGCGATCCGCACTGCCCTCTCCGTGGGAACGGCCCAGGCCTCGTCCATGGAGTTGGTGTGCAGGGACTGGGTCCCGCCCAGGACAGCGGCTAGGGCCTGAATCGCGACCCTGACGATGTTGTTCTCCGGCTGCTGTGCAGTCAGGGAGACCCCAGCTGTCTGGGTGTGGAAGCGCATCCACCACGACCTGGGGTTTCTGGCCGCAAATCGTTCCTTCATCTCCCGGGCCCATATCCTCCTGGCAGCTCTGTACTTCGCCACCTCCTCGAAGAGGTCGCTGTGAGCGTTGAAGAAGAAGGAGAGGCGGGGTGCGAAGGAGTCCACTTCGAGACCTCTCTCGACACACCACTTCACATACTCGAACCCATTGGAAAGGGTGAAGGCCAGTTCCTGGACCGCCGTCGATCCAGCTTCCCGGATGTGATAGCCGCTGATGCTGATGGGATTCCAGAGGGGGAGGTGCTCGGAGGCGTACTCGATGGTGTCCACCACCAGCCTCATGTGGGGCTCTGGCGGGAAGATCCACTCCTTCTGGGCTTGGTACTCCTTCAATATGTCGTTCTGAATGGTCCCTCGGAGGACCTCCGAGCCCATGCCCCTGTTCTCCGCCATGGCGATGTACATGGCCCAGAGGACGGCAGCCGGCCCGTTTATCGTCATAGAGGTGCTCACCTGGTCCACCGGGATCCCCTCGAAGAGTATCTCCATATCCTCAAGGGAGGCGCAAGCGACGCCGCAGATACCGAACTCCCCCTCGGCCTCGCGGTCATCGGTTGAAAAACCGTAGAGGGTGGGCATGTCGAACGCCACGCTCAGACCCGTCTCTCCATGCTCCAGCAAATACCTGTAGCGGGCGTTCGTGTCCTCCGCCGAGCCATGGCCCGCGAACTGTCTCATGGTCCAGAGCCGACCGCGGTACATGGTTGCATGGACCCCTCGCGTGAAGGGGTACTCCCCCGGAAAACCCAAGTCCTCCATATACTCCAAGTCCGCATTGTCTGAGGGGGTGTAGAGACTCCCCACCTCCTGGCTGGAGGTGGTCATGAACTTGCCGCTCCTCTCGGGACTAGCCTCTAGCGATCTGGCCAGGGTCCTCTTCTCCCATTCCCGCCTGGCCCTCTCGATATCCTTCAAAGTCGCCTCATCAGACATGGTGAACAGGGCGCTGTTTGAAAGGATTCGAATCTATTTCTACCTTCCGATAGAGTGTCTGGTTCAGGGTTTCGTCAGGCTTGATGTCAATTCATCGCCACCAGAGGTGTCGGGCGAAACCTTCCCTCTTTCACGATGAACGATAGACCTCAACAGAAACTCGAAGGCCGGGAGGACGTTCTCCCCCGTCTTGGCGCTCGTAAGAAAGTAGCGAGCTCCATGAACCCTACTCTGCTCCGCAAGCTCCGCCTCCCTCATCTGGCTCTGATCGTGTAGGTCCGACTTGTTTGCCAATATGACGGTCGAGAGGACTCCGGCGGCGTTGTATATTCCCTGGAGCCATGCTTGAAGGGCATCTAATGTATCCTTGCGGGTAATGTCGCACACCGCCAGGACCCCGTTCGCCTTGTAAAAATACGCATCCTTTAGGAGGTCCATAAATCCCAGACGCCCCATTATGTCCCAGATAACGGCGTCCACCTCCATGGGATCACCCATAGGGTTCTCCAGCTCCATGGTCTTCTTGCTTATCAGGGTCCCGATGGTCCTGGTGTACTCTCCATCGAACTTGTCCGCCACGAAACGGCGCACCAGGCTCGTCTTTCCCACTGCCTCCTCCCCTACAGTGCATATCTTTACCTTGATCCGCGGCTTCTGCATGGTTTGGAGCATGCTACCGAATGGCTACTCCCAACCTGAGACTAAAAAACCAACGCCGACAGTATCCCTTCTGGTAATAGGAACTAGACGGGCTTGAAATAGAGGATATCAGTGATGGCTGCCTCCCTCCGTCCAGTTCGCCTGTAGACGACCTCCACCTCCATGCCTTCGCGCACGTCCTCCTCAGGAAGGCTGACGAAGTGAACAAGGCCCCCCCTGGCCCCTGGAAACCTCACCAGAGCCCAGACGAGGGGCTGTGGAAGCCTCTCCCCCTTGTCGTTCACATAGGCCACGGTGATGGCGTCGATGACTCCTTTGTTGGGGACCTCCTCCCACTCGTTCAGCTCGGAGAAGCAGGTCTCGCAATATATCCTCGGCGGAAGATAGATTACATCACATCTGGGACAGTAGGTGCCCATCAACCTCCCGTTGTCCCTTATCTCTCGTAGGAATCGGTCACCGGCGACACCGGCGGTGTAGATATAGTAGGCCTCCATGTCCCCCCGCCAGCGCCTGACCTCGTCCGCCATTTCAACGCCCCGTTGGCTTGAAGTACCTGATATCCGTGATGGCCCCTTCCCTATCTGCCTTGGACTTCCACACAGCTTTGACCTTGAGCCCTATAGACAGCTCGTCCGCCTTCACCTCGCCCAAGTAGTGCATGAAACCCATCTTCTCGGAGGCCCCATCAATGGATATGACGCCCACGTAGATAGGCTCCTCCAGCCTACGGGCGTCGGTGTCAATGTAGGATATGGAATAGGTCTCCACGGTGCCCGAGTCCTTCAACGTAACGAAGTCCCCCGCCCTAACGAAGCACTCCTCGCAGAAGGAGCGAGGCGGGAAGAGAATCCTGCCGCACTTGTCGCACTTCCTGCCCACAAGCCTTCCCTCCTTCAACTCCGCCAAAAACCGGCCGATGGACTCCCCTGCGCTCCATGCATACTTCGCCTCGGGTCTTCCCTGAGCCGTCGCCACCCTCCCCTCCTCTATGTCTGAGGCCTTCAACGGCGTACCTGGCCACTTCCTCCCCATCTTCTCACTCACGCCCTCATCACGATCACGGAAGAGAACTGCATCAGATCTCCCCAGGCCTGGCACACCCCCAGCTGAGGGCTGCCGGGGACCTGTCTCTTACCGGCCTTCCCAGCTAGCTGCCAGTATATCTCTCCCACCTTGATCCCCATAGTGGCTGCGATGGGGTTTCCCACGCCGAGCAGGCCACCGGACGGGCATGTCGGGAGCTCCCCGTCCCTCTCCGTCACTCCCTCTCGAGTCAGCTTAGGTGCCTCCCCCTTGTCGCAGAGCAGTAGGCCCTCCAGGTGGTGCAGCTCCTTGTAGTCGAAGGGGTCGTAGGGCTCCACCACATCCACGTCCCGGCGAGGATCGTCGACCTTGGCCATCCCATAGGCCATCTTGGCGGCGCGAGCCACGTACTCTGGGAAGTAGAGGTCCCGGTTTGTCCACATGGTGGAGTCGATGCACCAGCCCACGCCAGATATCCAGACGGGTGTCTCGCTGTATCTCCTCGCGATATCCTCGCTGGCCAAGACGAGCGCGGATGCCCCATCGCTAGGCGGGCTGATGTCCAACCTCTGTACGGGCCATGCCAAGACCTCCGAGTCTAGCACATCCTCGACGGTGATGTTGGGATCCGCGAGCTGGGCGCAGGGATGGTCTACGGCGTTCCTCTTGTTCTTTACGGCCACTCGCGCAATGTCCTCCTTCTTGATATTGTGGGCCGTCATGTACCTGTTCATCTCCATGGCGAAAATCCAGATCAGGTTCGGCTTTAAGGGCCTCTCCAAGATGGGATCCCAGATATGGCCGAAGGCGGTCTGAGGGTGTGGGTGGCAGGACGACATCTTCTCCTCATTGACCACGAGGCATATGTCGGCCAGACCGGAGGCGACATGCCACCAGCCAGCGATAGCGGAGAAACAGCCAGTACCTCCACCGGTGAAGACACGCATGTAGGGGCGTCCGACACCGCCAGCTCCGTCACTCAGGTACTCGCCCTTCATATGAACGCCATCGAAGGCGTCGGGCGCGGAGCCAGTGACGACGGCATCCACATCGGTCAGCTCGATCCCTGCCTCTGCTAGGGCCATCTGGGACGCCTGGTAGCACATCTCCTTCCCCGTCTCCAGCAGACGGCGGCGAAACAGGGTCATCCCAGCTCCGATGACCGCAACTCTCCTCAAGTCGTCCCTCCCAGAACCATCACGCCCCCCGAAGTGGTGGGGATTCCTCTCCAGGATTGGGCCACGCCCAGGTCCACATCGCTTACCTGATGATCTCCCGCTTCTCCTCTAATCTGGCGAACGACCTCCATGACCCGGAAGAGCCCAGACGCCTCCAGAAGGTTGCCCACTCCAAGGGAACCGCCAGAGGAGTTCAGGGGTAGTGGTCCCGAAGCTTCGAAATAGCCTTCGCGAAGTAGCTGCCCGGCCCGGTAGCCCCCCGACAGTCCCAAGGCCTCCGCATGCTGCAGCTCCTTGTATGAGAACCGGTCGTCCACCTCTGCCAGTTGCAGCTGCCGTCTGGGACGATCAATTCCGGCCATCTTGTAGGCCTGGCGGGCAGCCAGTCTGGCGTAGAGGGCCTCCCTCATCTCCCGCGTTTCCAGGGTCGGACTGTCAGAGGCCCAGCCTATCCCCTCGACCCACACCGGCCTCTCGGTGAAATCCCTGACCCTCTCCCCCGCGGCTAGGACGATGACGATGGCGCCGTCGGCCAGGGGGCTGATCTCCGCCGCTTTGAGCGGCTTGAAGAGGGGTTCCGAGTCCATCACATCCTCCACGGACAACTCTTTCCCGTAGCTGGCATCCTCGTTTCGGAGGGCGTTGCCCCGATTCTTCCTCACGACTTCGGCGCAGTCCAGCTCGGTGTTTTCGCCATCCTTCAAGAAGGCGCTCATCTCCAATCCGGCCAGGAAGTAGGGGTGGCCATCCAGAGGCCTGTTGTATATGGGGTCGAAGGCGTGGCTAACCACTCCCTCATAGGTTAGCAGGTCAGAGGCCTT
>JAJISG010000128.1 GCA_022848835.1 Thermoplasmatota archaeon
GTCTGCACAGGCGCTCGAAAACCGGAGGACGTTGTACGGGCCGTGGATAAGATCACGGAGGAGCTCAAGGCGGCTGGCCTTCTCAGGTAATGGCCAACGACTAGAGGGAGGCCTTGTCGCAATCCGGCGAGATTCTCAAGGGAATACCCGTAACCGATAACCATGTCCACTTCAGACCCGACGGTCAGATGGAAAGGGCCATCCGCGGCTTTCTTCGCCAGGGAGGCGTCCGACTCCTGTTGGTGCACACCCCCTACGAGGACTTGGTAGCCTCCAAGGTGGGAGGTTTCGAGCCTGGGTATGAGAGGACCCTGGGTCTGGCGAGACGGGCGAGGCAGCTTGGTGTTGAAGTCCTGGTAGCCCTTGGGCCTCACCCGGTGGAACTGCTCGCCCTGGAACGGAACGAGGGGTTGGAGAAGGCGGTGGAGATCATGAGGTCCGGCCTTGAGGTTGCCTCCCACTATGTTCTGGAGCGGCGAGCCGTAGCCATAGGAGAGGTCGGTCGACCGCACTTTCCAGTCGATGAGACGATCTGGGACTCCTCCAATGAGCTGATGGCATACAGCATGCAGCTCGCTAGGGAGGCTGACTGCGCCGTCATACTCCACACGGAGGAGGCAAGACCCGACCTCTTTCGGGAGCTTGCCACAATGGCTAAGGCCGCGGGACTCTCGGGCGACAGAGTCGTCAAACACCACTCGGACCCGCTCGTCCTTCCCCGGGAGAACCACGGTATCTTTCCATCAGTCATCGCCAGGGAGGACTACGTCCAAGTGGCGGCCAGGAAGGGTCTGAGGTTTCTGATGGAGACCGACTATCTGGACGATCCCCGCAGGCCTGGGGCCGTCCTGGGTCTCAACACCGTTCCCAGGCGCTGCACTCGGCTGTTGCTGGACGATATCATCTCCAAGGATGACCTCCATAAGATACACGCGGACAACGTGCGGGAGGTCTATGGCGCGTAGTTCAGCGTCGTACGGAAAACCCCTTGAACTCCCCCCGGAATTCCTCCCATGAGACCCTTGCTTCGCTAACGGCGGCGTGGGGTTGGCGAGTTCTACACCAAGCGATGAGCTCTTCCACCCGATCCCTGGATCCCTCCATGACGGCTTCCACAGAGCCGTCCCTCAAGTTCCGCACCCAGCCCCTGACCCCCAGCTCCTGCGCTTCGTGCTCGGTGTTGTCCCTAAAGAAGACGCCCTGGACCCTTCCCAGGAAGATGACGTGAGCTCGGACTTTCATCGGATGTCCAGAGATCCACGCCCCTTATGACCTTGTCGTTCCTTGCCAGCAGACTCTTATATCCAGGAGTCATTGGAAGACCACCCCGAGGACCGTGAGAGGATGAGAAGAGGGAGCATCCTGGACTACAAGGTCAAGGACCTGATGTCCAGGAAACCTATGGTAGCCGCTCCAGATGATGAGGTCTCCAGGGTTCTGGGGATGATGAAGCAGCATGACTTTCATGAGGTGCCCGTGGTCAAAGACGATCGGCTACTGGGCATGGTATCCTACACCACCCTGCTCAGACGGAGGAATCTGCCCATGACCACGAAGATCAATAGCCTGCTCATAAGGCCCCCGAGGATTGAGGAGGATGACCCCCTCCCTCAAGTCGCGGAGATCCTCATGTCATCGGGATATCGGGCGGTCCCTGTCGCCACGGACGACCGCCTCGTGGGCTTGATATCCAGGACGGACCTCATGAGGGCCATCGCTCAATCCGAGGACTTTTCCCGTCTCAGGGTTGGGGAGGTCATGACGCCTGAGCCTCAGGTCATAGGAGAGGAGGATACCGTCTTGAGGGCGAGGGAGCTGATGAGGGAGCTGGATGAGAATGCGTTGCCGGTGGTCGATGACTCGGGAAAGCTGGTGGGAGTTGTAGGCCTGAAAGACCTGGTGAGGGCCCTTGTCAGGCCTCGGAAGAAGGAGACCAGGGGAGACGTGGTCGGTGAGAAGACCACCGTGGATTTGGAGGTTAGGGGAATCATGAGTGTGCCACCCATCACTATCACCCCCGAGAAGAGCGCGGCTGAGGCGGCGAGGCTCATGGAGAGGTCTAACATATCCAGCGTAGTGGTGGTAGAAGGGAGAGAGCCTGTAGGCATCGTTACCCAGGTTGATCTCTTAGAGGGGGTGGCCGCCCTTCGAACTAGGGAGGAGGCCTTCGTTCAGATCAGTGGCCTTGATGAGGATGACTGGTGGACATATGAGATGCTCTACTCTGTCATAGGAAGGGGGCTTCGTAGGATCGCGAACATTGTCCGGCCCACCATACTGAACGTCCACGTGTTGACGCACCGCACACGCGGCGACAGGACAAAGTACTCAATGGGCGCCAGGCTGTCTACCGAGAACGGCCTGTACGTCGCCCGGGACTTCGATTGGGATCCCTCCCTGGCCATGCACAAGGTCATGGACCAGTTCGAGAGACGAATCAAGAAAGAGAAGGATCAGATGGTGGATTCCAGGAAACATCGCCGTTCTCGTGGCTAGGAGGTGTTGTATCCGGGATTCTGGACGCATCCGGGCTCAAGGGCAAGTTCGGTGTTGAGGTGAGGAGAAAGACCTCGATCACCGCGGAGCTCATCTAGCCCTAGCTACCCATCGAGAGAGGGCCTCGAGCTGGGAGAAGCCGGGGGGGACTCATCTTGGATTCTCCCTGATCTACGAGGAGCGTCGATAGGTTATGGAAGTGGGATTCCGGATCACTCATCAGAGAGTGGTGCAAACTCGAAGGCAGGCATCTCCGCCAACGCTGCGGAGGGCCCGGTGGACACTGGACCTTTAGGTGACTTAGTAGAAGAGGGAGGGGGAGGTTGAGTACAATCGTCCCTCAGATCTGTCGGAACTCTCGGGTAAGCAGGGCCCGCTGCCGCTCCACGAGTGACAGGAGGTCAATAGGTATGACCAGTTTCGCCCCTCTGGAGGGAATAACATCCTTCAGGTTCTGCAGCAGCTTCATCACCTCGGTGAAGCTATTCTGGATGAAGAGGTACTCCACGCCATCGAGGAGGATTATGCCCTTCTCTTCCGTCTCGAGGAAACGACCGATCCTCTTAGAGAGGGTATCCAGAGAGTTCACCGCTTCTTTATCCTTTGACAGACCGTTGGCCAGCCAGTAGACCTTGGCTCCCTCCAAGTCCCAGCTCTCCTTCAGCTTATCGGGATGGGTCCGAGTGATGCAGAGGCCCCTGTTCCCCTTTTTCAGCTCCTGGATGAAGACCTTCAAGGCCTTGTTCTGTCCCTGAGTGACCAGGTAGGCCTCCCCGGTTTCCAGGCTCGGTGGTTTCTCAATCTTCGGGCCATCTGACCTCAGATCGTCGCCTCCAAATCTGGTCCTTCTCCGTCTCAAATGTCGGACAGCCAAGTAGAGGCCGGCCAAGAAGGTCATGAAGAGGAGGAGGAACATCGTGGCCATCCTTTCGGGGGAGTCCGTGGCGAGGCTCACTCCCGCACTAGACCCATAGGCCCCTTGAATGTCCTCGGCGTGCAGAGCCGCGGAGCCTGCAACGTTCACGGTGATTGATGTAATGCTGGCAAGGGAGAGGAGTCCCACGATTAACAGGGAGGTATGGAGCCTCTTCATAGGCTGGCAGAAGCAACGGGATTTACACTTAAATTGCTATTGAGTCCATTTTCGCTACTGATTCCACCTATCGATAGTAGTTATCATCCTTGAGAACTATCCTAGTAGCCTTTATGCCCATCCAGCCCCTGCTGAATTTCGACGCCGATGCCAAAGTGCTACGAATGCGGGACAAACGTCAGGGAGCCAGTAGATTTCTACTATTGTCCCACCTGCGGTAACTCCCTCTGCCCGGAGTGCAGGAGAGACCACCTTCATGCCGACTAAATCTCCAGAAGCTCCCTCGTTGCGGGTGTGAGCACTTCGACGCCGTCATCGGTGATGAGAACGTCGTCCTCGATCCTCACGCCCCCAAAACCCGGCAGATAGACACCGGGCTCCACCGTCATAGCCATCCCCTTCTCAAGGAGCAGGCTTTCGGAAGCCCTCATGGCGGCCCCGTCGTGCACCGCGAGACCTATGGTGTGACCCAGGCCGTGGGTGAAGCGATCCTTAAACTCCGAAGAGTCGATAATGTTACGGGCTACCTCGTAAACCTTCTGACCGTCGACTCCCGCCTTCATGGCATCCAGGGCTGCC
>JAJISG010000129.1 GCA_022848835.1 Thermoplasmatota archaeon
TTCATTATTTCGACCGCGACCAGGGGCGTAGAGGACGAGGGCTTCAGGACAATGCCATCTCCGGCCACTATGGCCGGGGCCATCTTCCTGGTAATCATGGCCGCGGGGAAGTTCCAGGGGGTGATTCCCACGACCACACCCACAGGGATCTTCAAAATCATGATCGTCCTGTCCCGCGCCTCACCCGGGAGTACACTCCCCTCCACCTGCCTCGCCATACCGGCATAGTAACGGCAGTACTCGACGGCCCCCTGGACGTCATCCCGGGCCTCCTTGAGAGGCTTCCCCTCCTCCGCGGTGACTATCTGGGCTAGCCTCTCCTTTTCTCCCTCTATGAGATCTGCCACCCTCCAGACCAGCTTCGCCCTCTCCGACGCGGGCACCTCTTCCCAGCGTCTCTGAGCCTCATCCGCTGCCTCTAGGGCGCGTTTAGCATCCCCCCTAGTGCACTGAGGCACCCTGTCGACCACCTCCTCGGTGGCCGGGTTTATGACATCCAGGTACTCGCCGGACTCACTCTCGACCCATTCAGCATCGATAAACACCCTCTGCGTCATCACTCAATGACCGGCTCCTGCCTATTTATCCTTGACCCGGCCACTGTCCAAGGCGTTCAGGGGAACAGGGGGAAAGGTTAATCTCAGCAGTACTGTGGTTAGGGGGTGATGGAGCGCATCGTGGTGGAACCTCCGAAGCCCGGCATCAAGCTGGTCGAGGGGTCGGAGCCGGCGAGGGGACGGGAGGAGTTCCTCGTGGAGACCCTGGAGGTGGGCATCGACGGGACGGACCTCGAGATCGTCAGGGGAGAGTATGGCACCCCGCCCACAGGGGAGGATTATCTGACCCTGGGCCATGAGGCGCTCGGGAGGGTCCTGGAGGTGCCTGGGAAGGGAGGACTTCAAGCTGGAGACCTGGTGAATCCCACCGTGCGTCGAGGATGCGGTCTCTGCGTGCCCTGCAAGACTGGCCAGAGTGACTTCTGCTTTACGGGGCTCTTCAAGGAGAGAGGAATCAAGGGGTTGCATGGCTTCATGTCCCCCCTGTTCGTGGAGACGGAGGAGTACCTGGTTCGAGTCCCTCCCGACATCCGCGAAGTGGCCATCCTGACCGAGCCGGCGAGCGTTGCAGTGAAGGCGGTAAACCAGGTGTTGAAGATCCAGGAGCGGATGCCCTGGCGTGAGGAGAAGAGTCTAGGAGAGAAGAAGGCCCTCGTGGCCGGCGCCGGTTCTCTGGGCCTGATGGCAACCTTCCTCCTTCGATCCCTCGAGGCTGAGGTGATTACCATGGACCGGTCGCCAGATGATTGCAGGAAGTCAGAACTAATCGAGGCGATGGGGGCCCACCACCTCAACTCGATGGAGGTGGATCCCCTGGAATTGGCTAAGGATTTCGATGGATTTGACATCATCTTGGAGGCGACAGGGGCAGCCAGGGTGCCCTTCCATCTGACCCGCGCCTTGGCCACCAACGGCATCATGGTCCTCTTAGGCGTACCCGGTAGGAGGGTCTCGGTGGAGGTGGAGGCCTCGGAGATTGTGAAGGATATGGTCCTGGAGAACCAGGTTGTGTTCGGTTGCGTGAACTCAAACGCGACACACTTCAGGGAAGCCCACAAGTACCTGAAGACCTTCCTGGAGAGGTACCCTCGCGAGCTGAAGGAAGTCCTCAGCCATAGGTACCCTTGGCGGGAGTTCGAGAATGCCTTCGAGGAAAGGGGTAAGGACGTGATAAAGAGGGTTCTCGTGTGGCAGGAGGACTGAGGGAGAGAAGATGATCTCCTTACTGATGGGGAATTCAAGAGTCCTACTGGCCGTCGATGAGAATGGCGACTGGCTGTACATATACTACCCCTACGCGGGCCAGTTCCAGCATCTTCTCGACAGCAGGCGAGTGATCTACGATGTGGACGATGGCAGCCTCATCTGGCTTGGCAGGGAAGGATGGGAGGTTGACCAGGGATACGAGGATGAAACCAACGTCGGATGGTCTCGAGCGAGGGGACACGGCCTTGAAGTCCGTACCCATGACATGGTCCATCCCGATAGGGACCTAGTGCTTCGTGCCTATGAACTGAAGAACATGGGGTCCAGGCGAAGAAGGCTGAGGCTGTTTCAATACCAGAGCATGAGCATCGCAGAATCCCTCTACCAAGACACTTGCTACTGGGACAGGTCGCAGAGTGCGATAGTGCACTACAAGAGAGACTACTACCTGCAGCTGTGGGGAGAGCCACGCTTCGACGGTTTCACGTGCGGAGAGCACACCCTCAAGGGCCTCCAAGGCAGCTATATCGACGTAGAGGATGGGGTCTTGGACGGGAACACGATTTCTCATGGCGCCACCGACTCGGTCCTCCAGTGGAATCTGGAACTCGAGCCCGATGCCTCCATGCGGGTGTGGCTACTCCTCCTGCTGGGTGAATCGAGGAGGAGGATCAATGACGTTTACAGGAAGCTGAAGAAGGAGCCGGTGGACTATAGAGAGCGGGAGACACTGAACTTCTGGAGGTCATGGTTCAATGGTAAAAGGATCAAAATGCCCGATGACTTGAGCCCTCGGGCAAAGGCCCTCTACGACAGGTCTCTCTTCGTCCTTCGTAACTGCTGGAACGCCAACGGAAGCATCATCGCCTCCCCCGATGTGAGCAGCCTGATGCCCACAGGCGACACCTACAACTACAACTGGTGGAGAGATGGAGCCTACATATCCATGGCTATGGACAGGGGGGGACTTTACGAGAATGCTCATAAGTTCCTCGTGTTTGCCCGGGGGGCCCAAGAGGAGGAGGGCCACTTCTTCCATAGGCACTTTCCCGATGGCACCTTGGGGGCGACGTGGCATCCTCCGCCATTCTTACAGATAGACCAGACGGCGTCCGTGATAACAGCAGTCTGGCATCACTTCTATGTCCATAAGGATATCGAGTTTCTACTGACGATCTGGCCCATGGTG
>JAJISG010000013.1 GCA_022848835.1 Thermoplasmatota archaeon
TAGTACTCATGGTGATTAAGAGTGGCATCGATCTCGAACCCTGCGCAAACCCGCCTCAGCACTGTCCTCGGGTGAACGCCGTAATCGCAAAGCGTGCCATCGATGTCGAAGTAGATGTATTCGATCTGGAGGCTCACCTTGAGGGCAATTGTCCCAGTCTATTTATGCATTGAGCATCGGGCCTACAAACCTTTTAAGGCACGGCTACGCATGGAACTTGTTCCATGATAGAGAGGCCCAAAGGCACCAGGGATTTCGGCCCTGAGGAGATGGCCCGTCGCCAGTACCTGAAGGCCGCCTTTTCCAGCGTCGCAGGGAGGTTCGGCTACCGGGAGGTTGCAACGCCGACCTTCGAACACGCCGAGCTCTTCATCGCGAAGTCCGGGCCTTCCGTCGTGGAGGAGATGTACGTCTTCGAAGACAAGGCGGGAAGGAGGCTGGCCCTCCGACCTGAGCTGACCGCGCCCGTCATGCGCTTCTACATCCGCGAGCTGCGTAGCATGCCGAAGCCCCTGAAGCTGTACTACATGGGGAGATGTTATCGGTACGACGAGCCTCAGTTCGGCCGCTACCGGGAGTTCTATCAGTTTGGAGTGGAGATACTGGGAGGCGACCCTCTGGCCTCGGACGCTGAGGTCATCGCCACCGCGGTGGAGGCGGTGAAGGAAGCTGGGTTGAAGGGCTTTCAGTTGCGTGTAGGGCACATCGGCCTCATCAGAGAGATCCTTCCCGTCGATCCATCGCGCAAGGCGGAGATCATCACTCGCCTCGATAAGAAGGACACAGACGGACTGAGACGGGAACTGAGGGCTGCCGGTATTGTCGAGATGGAGGAGACCCTCCTAGAGCTGGTGGGACTGAAGGGTGGCCTCGAGGTCTTAGACAGGGCCTCTGAGATCCTTGAAGAGGGGAGCGTGCGGAGGGAGGCAGCAGAAGGGCGTAGAGAGGTGGAGGTAGGTGGTCTGGACTACCTCAGAAAGCTGGCTGAACGCCTCAAAGTGTACGGCCTCATGGACATAGTCTACGACCTAGGCGTGGTCCGGGGGCTGGACTACTATACGGGCATGGTCTTCGAACTTCACTATGACCCCCTGGGGACGGCGAGTCAGATCTGCGGTGGTGGCTCCTACTCCCTCACAGAGATACTTGGCGGCGAACCGCTCCCTACGACCGGGTTCGGAATGGGGTTTGACAGGGTGCTTCTAGCCCTCGAGAGGGCGGAGGTGAGGCTTCCGGCTGCTGGGTTAGACGCATTCGTCATCCCGATCGGAGATCATATGACAGTAGCGGGGTATGAGGTTCTGAGGGTCATAAGGGAAGCTGGCTCCTCCGCGGATGTCGATCTGATTGGTAGGGGACCCTCCAAGAATCTGGAGTTTGCCCACGCAGTTAGGGCAAGGTTCGCGATTCTAGTCGGGGAGAAAGAGTGGAAGGAGGGTAAGGTAGCGGTCAAAGATATGGAGAGCGGGGAGCAAAGGGATGTCGAGCTAGACAGACTTCCATCTGTCTTTGAGGGAACGTGAAAGGTGCAGTGGGTACGGTCCTTACGAAGCGATGAATATGAACGCCCCGATCGGGATTTGAACCCGAGTCCCGGGCTCGACAGGCCCGAATGATCGGCCGCTACACTATCGGGGCTCCCTGGTTCTCAACGGGAGGGGATATATCAAGATGATGCCCTCACTCCCTCAGGACGAAGAGTATGGCTAGGATTATCAGCACAACGGCCGCCAGGGCGAAGGCTGTGAACTCCGAGGTTGCCCCTATGTCCAGCAGGGGCAGCGAGATCCATATGATCAGTGACAGGACGAAGGAGGCCGCGAGGACGAAGCTCAATCGAAAGAGGACGGTTGAGATGGCCCTTTTCAACTCCCGAACCTCATGGTCCCGCAGGGGCATATCTCGCATTGGCTGAATCATCTCGCTCAGGCCACTGAACTCACCGGTCATCATGACAAGCACGAATAGGCCGTAGAGGGGGAGGATATCCAGGGCGCGGGCGAAGACCGCCACATAGAGGAGAGCGGCGGAGGCAACGAAGATGGAGAGCTTCTCTGCCCACCTATGTCCCTTCGCCCGAGCGACTATCGTGAGCCCCAACACGAACACCGCTAATGCTAGGAAGGCCATCAGGGAGGACGATCCCAGGGAATCGAGTCCCAGCATGATCGCGAGGGCCACTAGCAGGGTGGTCAGGGCATTAGGAAGAACGCTGATAATTCTCAACGTCGATACCGAGGCCAAAGGGATACCTCCTTAAGGGCCAGAGCCAGGGGCTCTCGAGGGTTCCAGTCCACCACATGAGCAAACCTTCGAAGATAGGAGACGTCGGCATCTCGCCGCATCTTCAGCACCCGGTAGGCCAGCTCCATGTGGCTGTCCTCATCCATCACCATACGCTCCACCTCCAGGAAGGAGGGAGAGAGGAGGATGATATCGAAGCCTCGGGCCCTGAGTTCAACCACTGACTCTATCGCGGGCGTATCGACCAACGGCGAAATGATGATGACGAGGGATTTTGGCGGGAAATACCTCTTCAATACCCAGGCTATCTGCTCGAAAGGCCACTCTCCTCCGGGTCTGACAGAGACGAGGGCGTTTACGATCCTGTACAGCTGCTTATTTCCGAAGGCAGGATAGACCCAGTCGAGGACATCCCTCTGGATGACCAGCCCCACCCTATTCCTGTCCTGTAGAAGCTTAGCCGCGAGGGATACGGCTGCCTTGACGCCCAACTCTATGGTGTTCTGCAGCATGTGGCCCACGTTCGCCTGCCGCCTAGCGTCCAGAACCAGGATGATATCGCCACTCCTCTCCGCCTCCTTCTCATTGGTGAGGAGGGTATCCAGCCGAGCCGACGCCTTCCAATTGATCCGCCTCAACTCGTCCCCCGCCTGATACGACCTGATGGCCCAGAAGTCCACCCCCAGCCCAGCGGTCCTGGAGGGTGCGTTACCCAGCCTTGGAGTCGTCCTCCTCGGGAAAAGCGAGACGCGGCGCAGGTCCTCCGTCCTCGGAGAGACCACCATGGTTTGGGCGACGTCGACCCTCCTCTCCCTATTGTACATCCCAAAGGGATCTCTGCTTCTCAGTATGAGAGGACCTATCTCGTACCTGCCCTTCACTTCGAACCTCACCCGGTACTCCAGCGTCTTCTCCTCCCCTCTGTTCAGTCCAAGAATCAGGTGGTTCGTTCCCTCCGTCACTAGACCACCCTCAGAGATGGAGTCGTACACCTCTAAGAGATGGATGGCATCTCCCCTGTTACTCAGGGTCACGGCAACCGAGACATTCCGTCGCTCTTCTCCCTGGCAATGATTCCAACAAGGAGAAGAGCGACGGAGGCGGCGAAGATCCAGAAGTTCGCCCTAGTCCGCATCTAACCGACCTTGGGCACGGGGACGTTCTCCAGGATGGTCTCCACCACCGACTCGGTCTTGACTCCCCGAATCCAGGGGTCGGGCTTGAGAATCAACCGGTGGGCAAGACCCGGAATGGCCGCCGCCTTTATGTCGTCTGGAAGGACGTAGTCCCTCCCTTCGAGGGCGGCTCTAGCTCGAGCCAGTTTCATGAGAGCCAGAGAGCCGCGAGGGCTAGACCCCACCTCAACTTGACTGTGCATCCTGGTCCTGTCGACGAGTTCGACGATATATCGTTCTAGGTCAGGGTCCAGATGGATATCCTCCAGGGCCCTCTGCATCTCCTTCACCTCTTTCGGTCCTGCGACCACGTCCACATTCACCTCTTCCTTCTTCCGGGATCTGCGGCGCGCGAGAATCTCCACTTCGTCCTCCTTGGATGGGTAGCCCATGCCTATCTTTATGAGGAAACGGTCAATCTGGGCCTCCGGGAGCGGGTAGGTGCCTTCAAACTCGATGGGGTTCTGTGTAGCTAGGACCACGAAGGGGGTATCCAGGGGATACGTCTCTCCTTCCAGCGTCGTCTGCCTCTCCTGCATGGCCTCCAACAGGGCGGCCTGGGTCTTGGGAGGGGCGCGATTTATCTCATCGGCAAGCAGGATGTGGGTAAATATCGGCCCCCTCCGCAGCACAAACTCACCGCTCTTCCTGTCGAAGACGTAGGTCCCCGTGATATCCGCGGGCAAGAGGTCCGGGGTGAACTGAACTCGACTGAACTTGCAGCCGAGGGCGGCAGCGAAGCTCTTCGCCATGAGGGTCTTGCCGAGGCCTGGATAGTCCTCTATGAGGATGTGCCCATCGCTCAAGATGGCGAGGAGGACCTTCTCGAGGACATCTTTTTTGCCTACTATCGCCACTGAGACGGAGGAGATGAGGCTTTTCCCCAACTGAGAGACCTCCTCGACCTTCAAGGCCAGGCCTCCATTCTCTGAAAGATTCTGTCCATATCTCTGGCAAAACTCGAAGGTTCGCCTGGGAAAATCCCAACCGAAGAACTCAATACCTGTGCCATCGACCTCTCGAGAATGGAGACCCTTCGGACGAAACGAAACAGCTCCTCATCCCTGCAGAGCGTCTTCAATCGGGCTGAATCCTCGATCAGGTCGCGAGTCTCCCCCAAGAAACCAGTTTCCGCCCTGATCTTCTCCAGAAAGGCGTCCCTCATACTGAGGGCAAAGACCAGCTGACTGTATCTCAATCCCTGGATCCCCCTCTTGAGCGAGGCAGAAAGGTCCACCAGACTTCCCCTCGGTAACCCTGGTTCCGCTTCATGACGATTGAGGGACTCCACCTTCGCGGTCTGCAAGTACACGAACTTGCCTGCCAGCCAGCCACCCAAGATCAGCAGCAGGACTAGGAGGGCCCACCTTAGCCTGGGACTATACTGGGCGTAAAACGTGGCTACGGCAAAGAATGCCGACGCCAGGACGAAGAGGATAATTAGCTCCGAGCTGAGCAGCCTTCTAGGAAGGTTCTCCACTCTTCTGAGGCCGTTGGAAGGCTCTGAACTCAACCCATCTTGTTGATTCATACTGGAGCCTCGCTATGAGGTCGGCAACGGCACTTCCAGCTCGGCCATGACCTTATTCAAGCACTGGATCGCGGCATCCTTATACTCATCTGATAATATGTGAGAGCTGTAGCGTGCTTCCTCAAAGAGTTCCCTGAGTCGGATCGCGGAGCGGCTTGAGAGGGCCATTCTCTTCCTGGCCAATTGCTCCAGCTCCCTCGCGGTAACGTAGTCCCCAAACCTCAAGCCTCTTTGTCTGAAGAGTTGAGTCATGCCAGCGTAGCACTTCAGGATCGCGGATCGCACCTCCTCTCCCAGCCGCAGACTGTAGAGGGTCTCTTCGATGTGGCTGATGGCCTTTCGCCTGACGTCCGTGGAGAGATCAGGCACCTTAACCCGGCCGAGACGGCGAGAGAGGATGAACCCTAGGAGAATGAGGAGGAAAGCGGCGCCGATGACACCGATACCGATTGTCACCGCTGGCGCGGGTGAGAGAGAGAGCGTGGACTCGGTGATACCTCCAGAGCCGTCTGTCACGATGTCGCCTTGAGTGAAGAGCGCAATGCCTGCAAATATGCGCCAGAGGATGAAGAATACCATGACGAAGACTAGGGCCAACACGGCGCCCAGGAGTTCGAGCAGGACCTCCTTTCCCTCCCCCTCCCTCCTCAAGAATATGAGGCTGACAATCGTCAGGGCCAAAAGGACGGCGATCGATGTGAGCAGAAGGCCTTTTAGGTGTTCAAAGGGTGGCAGGACTCTTGGATATCCAACAGGAGGGCTCTCCGCAACCTCGGGGAGGTAGTCTGGCCCCAGTAGCATTCCTTGTAGGTTGAAGACAAGGTTCGCAAGTACAAAAGCTGCCAGGAGGAGGAGTATTAGGGCTTTCAGGATGTTCTTCTCCCTCGCGAGGAGGACCATCGCTGGAACATCGTTCAGAGTCTATATAAACCCCAGCAGGCCTAGAACGGTCGCATCTCCTCAGGAACCTTTTTCCAGTCCTCTATGAAACTCCGAAGGCCGACATCAGTGAGGCGATGTTGGAACATCTTCTTGAGAACCTCATATGGCAGCGTGCATATCTGGGCCCCTGCCAGGGCCGCCTCCAAGACATGCACCGGATGACGTGTGCTCGCCACGAGGACGTTGGTGTTGAAGCCGTAGTTGTTGTAGATGGTGACGATCTGACGGATGATATCCATTCCCACATGCCCCTGATCGTCCAGGCGGCCGATGAAGGGGCTGACGATGTAGGCCCCCGCCTTGGCGGCCAAGAGGGCCTGATTGGGGCTGAAGACCAGCGTGACGTTGGTCCGGATCTCATCCTGCTTCAGAGCCCTGGCGGCCTTTAGGCCCTCGGGCGTCATCGGGACCTTGACAATTACATTCTTGTGGATGGCGGCCAGTTTGCGGGCCTCGGAGATCATCCCCCTGAAGTCCTCACTCACGACCTCCAGGCTCACGGGACCGTCCACGAGGGAGCAGATCTCCTTCACGATATCGTCGAAGGGACGTCCCTCTTTGGCTATCAGGCTGGGGTTCGTCGTCACTCCGTCGAGGATGCCCCAGTCCACCGCCTCCTTGATGTCGGGTATGTGGGCCGTATCCAGGAATATCTTCAAGCCATGACCTCCTTCCTCCTAATCACATCCATTGCTGCCTTAAGCATTTTCTGAGCTGTGAGACCGTACTTCTCCAGTAACTCGAAGCCCTCCCCGCTCTCTCCGAAGGTGTCCGGTACCCCGATAATCTTGAGGGGAATCGGGTAGTTCTGGGCCAGCACCTCGGCCACGGCGCTCCCGAGGCCTCCGTACATGGTGTGCTCCTCGCCCGTCACGATGCCACCAGTATCCCTGGCGGCTTTGAGGACTGCCTCGACGTCTAGGGGTTTCACGGTACTCATGTTTATGACCCGGGACCTGACCCCCTGCTTCTCCAACTCCTCGGCCGCCTCAAGGGCTCTAGACACCATGATGCCCACTGCGATGAA
>JAJISG010000130.1 GCA_022848835.1 Thermoplasmatota archaeon
GTTGGTTTTTTTCCTGCCAATTTAACCCCTCCGGGCCTCGATACCTCTAGACCCTATATATAACTTCGTTACCAGCCTGGCCAGCTGATTTCCGCTCTCAGAGGAGAATCGAGTTGCTGAACATGCCGATTCCAACCCCCCGCCCCACCGGACAGGTTCGCGAAGATGAAAGGACAACCGATTCTCTCCCGGAAGCTAGGGACTTGATATTTAGTAGAGCCTATTACTGGAAGAAAAGACAGTGATACTGATACCAGATCGAACCCGCCAACACGGAGAATCGCCACAAGTCTCTAGTTCTCAGATCACGAAGAGAGGGTTAAGGGACTCAATGAAGGAAGGGGGGCGTCGCTTCCCCCAGACGGAGCGCAAGCGGATCTTCACCCTAGCAACGCCGCGAGTCGAGGTCTGCGTCTCACCAGACCAATTTTCTCGATGATTCCATCTACGCCCAGGAATCGCCCTGCACCAATGACTCCTAGGAAGACCAGCAAGAGGGCATACACGATATGGTCGTCCATGAAGCGGTTGTGCGCTGGCGGCCAGGCGCTGAGGTAGAACAGCGCTACCATCACGTCTCTGCTGATGCCTGCCACCATCTCAAGTTTCGCCCTCGCCTCCCCAGCCAAGGCCATCTGTTGGTGATTCCTCCTCTTTTTCCCGGAGGTGATTCTCCCTATGTAGGTGAGTCCTTATGTATATATTAAGTATAATCAACAACGCTATGCATTTTCACTGAAGTCACTTCTTGGCCAGGGATGCAGACTTGTTCGAAAGGGGAGCTGAAGATGTGACTAGAGAGGGACCAACGCCGACAGCTGGGGAGCTTTTTCTCAGGCACCTGTCAGAGACGCCCGATGGTCAACTTATCCTGAATTGCATCCAGTGTGGCCTCTGCACCGGCGCATGCCCGCACGGATATGCCATGGACTATCCGCCCAGGAAGATGCTCGCCGCCATACGAGCTGGCAGGATCAACGATGTGCTGCGAAGCTCAGCTATCTGGCTCTGTGTGGCCTGCTACAACTGTAGCTTGAGATGTCCCAGCAGGATCCCGCTCACAGATCGCCTCATTCCTTCTCTCCGGGAGGAGGTGCTCGTGAGAGGTGGCGGGGTTCCTGAGGAGTTGCAGAAAGCCTTCGAGAGATCGTCTCGTTACGGAAACCCCTTCGGAGAGTCGCCCCGGAAGAGGACTGCATGGGTCGAGGAGGCGGGAGTAGATGTCCCAATCCTGAAGAGCGGGGATGGTGCCCAAGTCCTCTGGTTCGTCGAGTGTTTTCCTTCGTACCATCCCAGAAACATCCCCAGTACCCAGGCGTTTGCCAAGATACTGCACGCTCTGGGCATCGAGTACGGTATACTGGGTCCTGACGAGCACTGTACCGGCGACACCAGGAGGCTGGGAGGCGAGATCGGACTCTTCGAGATGCTCATGGAACACAACTTGGAGCAGCTGTCGAAGAGGGACTTTGACGAGATCCTTGTGACCGATCCTCACGCTTATAATGCCTTCAAGAACGAGTATCCGCTCCACGGTCCTGCCCGTAAGGTTCGGCACTACACCCAGTTTCTTGAGGAGAGGCTGCCCGAGCTTGAGAAGCTGATGACCAAGGAGGTCAAGGCCAAGGTAACCTACCACGATCCCTGCTACCTGGGCAAGAGGAACAAAGAGTACACCGCCCCGCGGGTCTTGTTGGAGAACATCCCCGGAGTCAAGCTGGTGGAGATGG
>JAJISG010000131.1 GCA_022848835.1 Thermoplasmatota archaeon
AGACACCCAGATAGACACCGAATAAGAAGCTCAGCAGCCCGGGCACGCCGAAGGAGAAGAGGGGGTGCCTCTCCGCCACGACGTGGAGGATGGAGTCCACCACCCGATAGCCATGCTCCACCGGCTTCAAAGTGGAGCCCTCGACGTCGTACCGGCTGCTGACCGGCACCTCCACGATCCTCAAACCCGCCTCCTTGGCCTGTATGAGCATCTCGCTCTCCGCACCGAAGCCTAGCGCATGGGGGTCAAGAGCCTCGATGGCCCTTCTGGAGAAGGCCCTGAAACCGCATTGGGAATCGGTGACGATGCCTGTGAAGACCGCCGTGATGTAATCCAGGCCTCGCTTCCCCGCCCGCCTGTAGGAGGGCATGTCGTTCTCCTTGCCCCAGCGAGTCCCCAGGACCAGATCCGCCTCGCCGCTCAGGACCGGCTCCATCACCTTCGGAATCTCGTCCGATTCGTGCTGCCCATCCCCGTCGATGAGGACCAGGACCTCATGACCGTTCCTGCGGGCGTAGTCGAAGGCCGTGCGGATGGTGGCTCCCTTCCCCAGGTTCTTACGATGCGACACGACGGTGGCCATGGCCATCCTAGCGACTCGACCCGTTCCGTCCTGCGAACCGTCGTCCACCACGAGGACCTCGTCCACAAACTCCCTGGCCTTCAGGACGACGCTGCCGATGGCGACCTCCTCATTGTACGCAGGGATGGCTACAAGCGTCCTAGCCATTGGATACCCTCTTATTGACACTCATAAGCAGAATCGAGACATCAGTCTAGGTCCGGCTCCATCCGGACATGACTCGGCAGGCCTCCGCCTGAAGGGCTGCAGTCTACCCCTCATCCCCGCAGGTCAGTACCGTGGCTGCAGCTCAAGCGGCCGAGGCCCTTGCCATCATCACAATCAGCGGTCTTCTCGATCTCCTCCTCACTCTAGGCAGCATTCTCAGAACCAGCTCATCATCCAGGTCCGGGCGCACGCCGCATACCGCCTCCAAATAGAGCTGCCCCTGCACCTCCAGATTCAGACCATAGAGGTCATCAAACTCCTCCAGCTTCTCCAGGGCCTTGGAGATGAGGCGGCTCTGGCTCTGGGTCATCTTCCCATACTGGGCGCTCCTCTCCAGATACTCCTTCAGAGTCGACAGGCCTCTCATGTAGAATCCCAGCTTCTTCGCCGGCGGCCCATCGATGTTCCTCACCTTGCCGCAGGTGACGCAGTAGGTGTGGAGCCTCATGGTGGCGGCCTGGTCATGGGACCTCTCCAGCCATCTCCTACGATCCGGCGGGCAATCCAGATGCTGATGCTCGGCTGTCACCTATTACCCCACATCCACACATGCGAGGAGCTAGGCTGTGCTCGTCAGTCAACGACCAAGTAACACAGCAACCGCCTCCCCGTTCTGGTGGACATAATCAGAAGTGGTATTTAACCAAATACCAATCATTTCCACCAAATCTCCGAAGAGTCGAAACCTTGTTCGTGAAGTGCCGATGCGCGGGCGAGGCAGTGGCTACTTGCGCACTCTTTATGAATTGACATCCGTCAACCTTTTGGGTGCGTCTGTCGTACTGGGGCGAGA
>JAJISG010000132.1 GCA_022848835.1 Thermoplasmatota archaeon
ATCTCCGCTGGGGTTATCCTGTACCGGGGCACGTAACCCCCGTAACTCACGATTCCAGCCTGCAACTCAACACCTCATCGACTCCCTTTCGATCCTGACACGTTAACCCTTCTGGTCAAATCCTCCAACCTGTCTATGAGCCTCACAGGGGGCAGCTCCGTCCTCACGAGAATGAGATTCTCCAGCTCCGCCAGTTTGAGGGCCAGCTCATCCACATTTTCGGGCTGTACGTACACGACCATCGCGGGCTTGAGGAAGTGGGTCCGGACAGCCACCATAGGAGACCTGCCGTATTTCACGCCGGTAAACAGGAGGGCCCTTTCGGTGCTCCAGCCGTAGACTCGAGGGTAGTCGGAGGCATCGAGGGTCGCGATGGCCCTCAGACTGTCGATGACCGTATATCCGTGAATCTGCCTCTTGTCTGGGTCGAAGGGCGTCAGGCTCCTCCCCTCAATGACCGCCAGGAACTCCGACACGTGTACCGGCTCCAGGAACTCCGCCATACTGGGTATGGCCTCGTGTAGGTCCACCATGAACTTCTTCGCCACGCCGCGACCGGAGATGCGGTCGATCTCCAGCAGCGCCTCCACCATCTTCCGAATCGTCCGGATACCGGGTGACCTCCGCCGACCAGACTCGTAGTCGCTAATCACGGATGGTGACATCTCAAGGTGGGTGGCCACCTCCTTCTGGGAGATCCTCAGCTCCTCTCTCCACTTCCTCAGGGTCTTTCCTGGGTTGTCCGATAGCGTGATCTCGCCAGCTATCTTCTCCGGAAGTGACGTCTCCATTCCTGGGCGCCAAGCTCGCGGCGTTACTTAAACTTGTCGAAATGAAAATCGTCAATCAGCGAAAACTAGCCGTGGCCATACCTCTCGTTGAGGGCCATGTTCACCAGCTCGTCCGCCCTCTGAATCTTTGTGTGACGTCTGGACACTTGGTGGAAGTAGACCTCGATGAACTTGATGACCTTCAGCTGCACCGCCGATGCCAGCTCTGACAGCCTCGGCTCTCTGATCTGAAAGGTGCCGTTGAGCTGGGAAACCACAAGCTGGCTGTCCGTATGGCACTCCACTCTCTGTCTAGTATAGCGCGGAGCCAGGTCTAGTCCCTTTATCAGAGCCCGATACTCCGCCTCGTTGTTGGTTGCCCTGCCTATGCTCTCCCTATGCTCCGCCAGGGTGTCATCGAAGGAATCGCAGAGAACGATGCCGATGGCGGCAGGTCCCGGATTGCCCCTAGAACCGCCATCGGTGTAGACGAGGACCTTTGGCAGGAGAGCCTGACTCACTAGCGCCATGAATCCACAAGGACTATTTGAGGATGCGGCGGGGCTTTGAGAGCGCCTTCTTGGACTACCAGGAGCCTCAGCGCGCAAGCCCCTCTTGGTCCTCGGAGCTCATGAGGGCCCTAATCAGCCTATCGAAATGCTGCAGGTCCTCCACTAGAATCTCCGACCCGCGCGTGCGCAAGGCGCTGGCGACGGGGGAGTACTCTTCAGGGAGGGAGGAGGGATCGAACTCCGCAGTCTCCGTCAACCTTGTCCCCTCGGGCACCTCCGACAGGCTAAGAGCCCCTCGGAAGCCCTGGAGGGCGCCCCGAGTGAAGACCACCTCCATCCTGGTTGGCGGAAATAGGGTGGTGGTGCCTTCCACCGGGAAGCTCTTGCGACCTGTGCGCACCTTTCCCTCCCAAGTGATGGCGTTGGCGACCTTGCCCAAGACCTCCACCGTGTCCAGGAGCTGCTGGCATGTAGGAACATAGATAACTTCGCTCAGCATCTCCCACACCTTCCCGCGAGGCGCGTTTACTATCGCGGAGGCCGAGAGTTGGAGGATTTTCGAAGGTGCTGCCGTCGGCTGCTGCGGATAGCCCATGGGAACGTAGGCGATGTAGGGTGCGGGAGGCATGGGGGCGGACTGATCGGAGGTCTCAGAATCCGCCTTACTCTTCCTCTGGGTGACCTTGGATCTGACCTTCAACTCAATGATCATCTCGTCGATCTTGCTGGTGACGGCGGGCTCTCTCAGGCGAAAGAGGAGGACGATGACGATGATGAGGGCGGCCAACAGTATTACGTCACCTAGACCCTGGATGGGGCCGAGCTGGGGAAAAGGTATCAACGTGGCCAGAAATTCGTTGAGCGTGACTCGAACGAGGATTATGAACTCGTACCCAGACATAAGTGTGCCAATCACCCTGGCCTGCCATACAGGGCTTATCAGGGATATTACAGCAAAAAACGCTGCCGTGAAGCCGATGATGGAGATGACGCGCCTGAACGACCACACCTTTTTCCTCTTTATCGTGACTCTCTGCCTCGGCCGGCCTCCGACAACATTCTCCCTCCCAGTATCATCTTGTAGATCAGACTTGTCCACGAACAATCCCCCCCAGCGTCCAAATCTGAAATTAAAAGGGAAGGAGCTCCTTTATATTTATTGGTACATCAATTTACCCGCCGAGACAACCACCGAGACACCGTCTTCAGAGAAGGGGAACGACCTCGCCGGGCTGCTGAGGGAGAAAGGCGGGACGGGGCAGGCAGCCGATCCTCGGCTGCGTCTCGCCCATGAACCCGCCCTCCAGACTCCGGAAAAGGTCTTTACCCCAAGTAGACTGGGATGGGACGGGGGCCGTAGGGTAGCTTGGTCGATCCTTCCAGCTTCGGGAGCTGGAGACTCCAGTTCAAATCTGGGCGGCCCCACTCTCCTACCAGGCTGTGCTCTGCTCGAGGGAGGACTAGTTCCCGTCTGTGGCGGAGCCCATAGCCGCGGAGGAGCATCGGGCACCTTCACCCTGTAGATTCAAGGGTCTCCGAAATCGAACGGGAGGCGGATGGGGTCGAGGGCGTTTGGTTAATTGCGGAACCTCGCCATGGGTAATGCCATGAGCGGGCGAGTAACTGCCTATGTCCGGAAGGGGTGCAAGACCTGCGAGAGGGCGCTGGATTACATGAAGGAGAAGGGCGTGGCGTTTGAGACAGTGGATCTCTTTCAGAGGCCTCTTACGAAGGAGGAGCTCGCCGAGATCGTACGACTCCTCCGAGTTTCCCCATCAGAACTCCTCAGGACTAGGGACAGGATGTACAGGGAACTCAACCTGAGGGACAGGTGTCTCTCGGGCGAGGCACTCCTCGAACTGATGGTCGAATATCCAGGCCTCATCAAGAGGCCCATCCTGATACGTGAAGGGAGAGCGGTCCTCGCACTGAGGCCTGAGAAGGTCGAGAATCTCATTCTTGGTCCAGTTCCCTAGCAGCCAGGTTCCCCTTTGCTGGCTCCCAAAGCAGGCTGTCTAGATCGAATTCCGTCACAAGCATGATTGAAGGCTGGGACGACTAATCAGATCTCAAAAAAATATGTGCTCGACGAAGATACGATTTTAGCTGCCCTTGTGGTAAACCTAGCTTCACGGCCCGCCTTTCGGCGGGCTCAGCATGGATTACGTAGGAGGTGATCCATCTGCAGGTTCCCCTACAGATACCTTGTTACGACTTAACCCTCCTTGCTGAACCCAAATTCGAGCCTACCACAAGGGCAGAACCTCATTTGGACCCAACTCGGGTGGTTTGACGGGCGGTGTGTGCAAGGAGCAGGGGCATATTCACCGCGGGATGTTGACCCGCGATTACTACGGAATCCAGCTTCATG
>JAJISG010000133.1 GCA_022848835.1 Thermoplasmatota archaeon
TCTCCTCCTTCCTGCCGATGGCGTAGGCGTTGATGTCGCCATTGGCGGCCATCAAGATCTCGTCTGCCAAGCATTCGTGGATGGGCTTTGGGTTCTTGTAGGTCGCCCGGACTGCTCCGATGGATATGTACCTCAGGGCCAGGTCCAATCGCCGGGAGGGTGCGATGTCCACAGCCCGAGGAACCGAGATACCTCCAAACCGCAACCTCGTAATCTCCTCCCTTGGAGCCGCGTTCTCCAAGGCTCTCACCAGTCCCTGGACCGGGTTCTTCTTAGTCCGCTGCTCAATGAGCTCGAAGGCCGCCTTGACTACCTTGATTGTCTTTGACTTCTTTCCCGTGTAGTCCTCAGTCCTCATCATGTTGTTGGTGAGCCTCTCGACCAGGTTGACCCTTTCCTTGGCGAAGGGCTTGCTGGCCCACCGGCCGCCGGTGTGGGGCAGGAACGTGGGGGAGAGGTTCATGTAGCGGGCCAGGCCTATATCCGTGAACTCTATCTCGGATAGGTCCCATAGGCCGAAGAGAAGTATGGGTCCGGGGCCTTTCGGCGCCTCCTTCTCTGGCTTAGCCTTTCTCGTCACCTTCGCCTTTGTCTTCCCCTTCTTCTCCTTAGTCTTCGCCTTCGTCTGTTTCGTTTTCTCCCCTTTCTTGACCGTCTTCTTCTTGACCGTCTTCTTCTTGACCGTCTTCTTCTTGACCGTCTTCTTCTTGACCGTCTTCTTTTTCGCCGTGGCCATAGGACTACCTCACCGGCTTCTCCTTCCTGCCCCGGACGAGTTCGAGTAGAGAGACGTTGTTGACCTGTATGACCTTGAATCGGACCCCGGGGATGTCCCCAAAAGAGCGGCCCATGCGGCCGCCAATGCCCTCAACAAGGACCTCGTCGTGCTCGTCGATGTAGTTGATGGCGCCGACACCAGGAGCGAAAGCCGTTATCTGCCGACCGTTCTTGATGAGCTGGGCCTTCACACACTTGCGAATGGCCGAGTTGGGCTGTTTGGCCTCGATGCCCACTTTCTCTATGACGATGCCCCTGGCCTGGGCCGCGCCCTCAAGGGGATCGCTCTTCTCCCTTAGCTTGAGCATTCTGCGTTTGTAATAGCGGTCGCTCCATCGATACCGCTTGCGATGGTTTTTCAGCTGACGTGCTGCGTGGAGGCCTCGAGCCATGACCAACCTCTTCTCCTGTTGTAAGGTCGAGGGGTATATAAGAATAGTCGGATGAGCGATTCCGAGACAGGTCAGACACCCTGGCACACTTCTCTAAGAGGAGGACCTACAGGCCTTCGGGGATGCGTGTGCACTCGATCACGGGACGGAGGTGGTGCGTCAGGAGACGTCTCGAGGGGTCGGAGGATAAGAGCGACAGCTGCAAGCACGCCAAAGTCAGCGGGAAAATAGTCTCCCAATCCTTCTCCGGCCCTCAGCTGCAGTCGAGACCAGGATTTACGCGCTCTCAAAATCCGACAGGGAGGCCTGCTTGCGAGCCGCCCTCTCCTTCCGGGGCGCCTCATCCTCCCCACGCTCCAGGAGGTACCTTGAGCTCTCGTCCGAAAGCCTGGGAGCGGCGAAGAAGCCACCGCCCGGCATTCCCACCAGTATCCGCTGTTTCAACATCTCTCTCAACCGGTCCATCTCCTCATGCATCTTCCTCTCCTTCCGCCTGGCGGAGTAGAGATGGGCCTCGTCCCTACTATCCCTCGTCACGAGGACCACGACCCGACCGGGCTGGTTGCGCCCCGTCCTTCCGCGTCTCTGTATCGTCCTTATCTCCGAAGGTATCGGCTCGTAGAACACCACCAGGTCCGTAGAGGGGATGTCCAACCCCTCTTCAGCAACCGAGGTGGCCACCATGACATTGTACTCTCCAGACTTGAACTTCTCTACCAGTTCTACCTGTTCTCGCTGCTTCAGCCCAAGGTCATCCCCTCGATCCGCCTGCCCCACGAACCTGAAGGGCCTGGCCCATGGCCTCTGATCGATCTCCTTCACCATCAGCTTCGCAGTCTCCCTATAGTGGGTGAAGACAATGACCTTGGAGTCCGATTTGCTGGAGAACTGCTTCTGGAGGATCTCGACGATCCTGGGCACCTTAGCGTCCTCCGGTTGTGTCACACGGGCCAGCTTGAAGGCCTCCCGCACTTTTGGTATCTTGACCAACATCCTTGACGCCTTGGAGCTCTCCTCATCCTTCGCCTCATCCTCCAGCTTACCCATATAGGACCGCAGGGCCGCCAGTCCCTGGGTCTCCACCAGTTGCAGAGCATGGTTGATTTTCAGGGCAATGGCCACGGCGGAGGCGGCCGAGTAGAGGTGGTAGTTCTTCTCTCCCCTATTGAGACGGCCCTGCACATGCTTCTGAGCTGCCAGGATATCCCTGATGGTGACCCTCCTTCTCTCCTGAAGGAATCCCTTCTCCCGCAGCTTCGATGCCACCTCCTCAAAGGCCGACTTCAATAGGTCCCGAATGCGTCGAGTACTGGCCGGCATATCGACCCGGAGCTGCTCCACCTTCACGTCGTGGATGTAGTTCACCACGTCGGGATCATACTCCGTCCGAATCTCCACCCCCTCGATCCCCAGGTTCCTGCAGACATCCAGGATCCTCTCTGGATCACTCCCTGGGGAGGCGGTCAGGCCCATGACGAGACCATGGACGCCCTTGTAGACTTCGCCCACGTTCACATACGCGTAATCACCCACTGCTCGGTGGGCCTCATCGAAGACCACCAGGCCCACGTCATCAAGGGAGGCCCTCTCGTGCCTTAGGTCATTCTTCACCACTTGAGGTGTGGAGACAATCACGTCCTCATGGTACCAAGTCCACTCCCTGTCTGCTGGAGGTATCTCCCCCGTCATGAGTCCAATCTTCGCCTCGACATGCTGTCTCAGAAAGGCAGCATGCTGCTCTACTAGGGGCTTGGTGGGCGCCATGAGGAGAACTCTGCCCCTCTCCTGATTCAGAACCTCCGCGATGACCAAGAGGGCAACCACTGTCTTACCCATACCCGTGGGCAGGACGACAAGGGTGCTCCTCTCAAGGCAGGAGCCGGCGATGTTCACCTGATAGGCCCTCTCCTCCAGCTTCTCCGGCCCAAGGAGCGGATTGTCGAGGAGCACGTGAATAGATGGCCAGGGGGCTTCTTAACTCTTAGTACCGCTCCCTTTTCCTCACAGCCGTGAGGACGACAGCTATGGCCAGCATGACCCCTCCGAGGATGAAGGCCACCACCAGGGCCCTGCCGGAGAGGCTAAAGCCGAAGCCCAGCGGAACACTCACAGTGAAGATGAAGCTGGCGCCGACCTCCTCATCGGAACTCAGAGCCTGCAGTAATCCCTGGACTGGAACCCCTCTCTCGGCCAGGATGGAGGCGCGGACTATGAGGGTGAGGAAGAGCTGATCGTCGACACCGAGGTTCACGTTGTAATCCGTCACGGGGACCGCGGAGGTCTCGTTGCTCCCGATGAAAGCCTCCCAGTCGAAGGGCAGTCCCTCCACCTGAAAGTGGAACTCCTCGTCCAGATCGCCGATGTTCACCAGCAGGAAGATGAAGCTTGTGCTTCCTCCGGCTAAGACCTCCTTCTGGGTCTCCAGGGGCTTGACCAGCGCGGCGCTCTTCAAGGGCTGCGTGAGGACCACCAGGTCATCGACCCACCATCCCCCATCATCTGGCATTATGCGGGCTGTGGCGTTGAACCTGAGCACCATATCGCTAGCGCCGAAAGAATAGGGGGCCAGGTCGATGTACACCCGCTCCCAGGTCAACTGGATGCCAGTGAAGGTCGCCACAGAGGTCCAGTTGCCCCCGTCGAAGGAGACCTCCACTGTAGCCACATCTGAATCCAGGGGCTGCATGGTAATCCCCTCTGTCCTCGTTGTGAGCTCGAATCGCTGATAGAAGACGACTCGTGGTGTCTCGCCTTGTAGCTGGATGATGGGGGTCTCCAGGTAGTGGTATTCATAGGTGAGGCTGGGACCCGCAATCCCAAAGTATCCAAACCTCCAGCTGTGGGTAGGGCTATGAGCTTCACCAAGGCCTCCCCCATCCTCCACCACCTCCCAGCGGTAGGGAGACTGGAAGTTGGTGGGTGCGTTCCAATCAGACACATCCCCTTCAACGTCCTCCATGAGGAGGTATTCCCCAGCGAGGAGATGGACGATCCTGTAGTTGTCCTCTGGCACCTCATCCCCATAGATGTCGGCGAAGGCCTCGATGAGGTAGCGCCCCTCTAGAGAAGGTGTGAAGGTGAAGGAGAGACGGACCACGCCTCCCTCAGGCAGAAGTGGGATAGGCTCCTGCTGAGTGAGCACTCTGGAGCCGACCTCATAGGCCTCGTGGTAAACGTCGAAGATGAGGGAACCATTGGCGATCTCCGCCAGGCCCTTGTTTATCACACGGACGCTCACGTCAGCGCTCTGGTTCACAGTCACGAAGTCCCTCTTCGATATGTCCAGT
>JAJISG010000134.1 GCA_022848835.1 Thermoplasmatota archaeon
TGTAACTCGCCACTGTTCGAAGACATCCTTTCGACGGGTCGCGCAGGCCGAAGCCTGCGGCTCCTTGGCGATTGAAACAGTGTTCTTCTATATCATGAATGAAGGAGGGCGCCTGCGCATCGAGCAGGACCGTCACATCACGGGTCTGTTTCACCTGGACACATGGGTCCGGTTGATGAGGGAAGCTGGTTTCGATGTAGAGAAGTGGCCCTATCCGGTCCATGACGACGGGCGCGAAGCGTATCTCCTCGTCGGTGAGCTGAAGTAGGCACGAGTGGGAGTCAGACACTGCCTACCGGGTGTGGGAGTTAGTGGGTCGGCGCCTCAGCTCTTCAATATCCTTCTGCATCTCCAAGAGGATAGAGAGCAATGCGGTCTCTAGAGGATCGAGATGAGCGCAGAAGCTCGCCGCCGAGGCATGCCGCCGAGCCTTGATCACCACTTCATCAAAGAGGGCTCTTTCCTTCTCCCGCAAGGCCCTCCTGTAGTCCATCCAGGAGCTGATTATGGACTCCAGGTGCATCCTGTAGGTGGGCACCGTCCTTCCCATGCCTGGAGGAGGTCTGCCATCCTCTTAAAGGGAGTCGGGGGAGGTCGATGAAAGTGGTTCTAGGGCAGATCCTCTGCGGTGCTTCTACCCATTCCTGGGCGGTGGCCGGATGACAAGCGAAAAGCGGAGATCTCTATCTGTCTCGTTCGGCGTTCTTGGTCCTTCTTGGAATCTTTCAGGAGCTTCAAGATGGGTTCCTGTGGGGAGAACTGTCTCGGAGCGTAGTCCTCCAGGATGGATTGATTGGGGGGTACGGGTATGAAGGGCGTGCTCCTTCCCTCTCGGGGAAGGGATATGACAAGACCGCCCTTGATGGACTGTATCCTCACCACTCGGTCAGCCATCTGATGCAGAAGGTTCCCAATGCCCCTCCGCCTAGAGAGGTGGGAAAGGCCGTGATTGGTCACCAGACCGATGAGCTCCTCCTCCTTCACCAGGTCCCTCACCTTCTTCAACCCCCTGCGGAGAAGGTGGTAGGCCTCTCGGTACTCCACATCCTCATCTAGGAAGAGGTCTGGCAGACAGGAGAGGACCAGGAGTCCGGGCCCGGCTCTCACCTCCTCCTCCAAGGATTCCAGGAGGATGGAAGACATCTGGTAGGCGGTGAAGGCCCGGGCAACCCTTATGCGGCCCAGCACCTCCTGCCTAGACTTCCCGTATCTCTTGGCGATGGAGCTGATGGTATAGGGGTTGATGGAGTTCCCACCATCTACGTAGACCACCTCCCGGTCGAAATCTAAGATGTGACGGACGCATAACAGAAACACCAGGTCGTGGACGAAGTTACTGGCGCTGTTCAGAAAGGTGACCTTGGCGACCTCGAAGCCTCCCAGTAGGTTATCCAGCACCTTGTTCGAGGTGTACAACCTAGGGGGCCTCACCCTCACATCTGCAGCTACTGCCATCTTCCTCCCCGGAAAGTGGTAAGTTGGAGGACCCACCACTCCATATAAAGAGGGAAGGGGGAGAGATGGCCGAAAGTAACCCTACCGCCTCTTCACGACGACCGCCGGCTTTCTAGAGGTCTTCTGTATCCTCTCCTCATACCTCTTTACCAGGAACTCCTGCACTAGGGAACCGAGGATGACGATGCCCAGAGAGGAGATGATGCTGAGCTGAAGGTCGTTTGTCAGCAGGAAGAACCCCACACCCGCCAGGATACCGCCGAGGAGGGCTGAGACGTAGCTCATCAAGCTCTGCATGTAGTAGAAAGACAGGGAGAAGATTATCAGCAATACAAGGATGCCGACTACGAGAGCGTCACTAGGACTGATGTACTCCAACAGGCCTCTATACGTCACGTAGAGGCCTAAAGCCCCCGCCATCCCCGCCAGTGCGACCTCGACGATCCATGTGAATATCATGCCACCGATGGCTGCCCCCACGATGGCAAGGCCGAGGGAGGCCAGTCCGGGCAGGATGAGGACCCCGAGGCTGTAGCCGACCGCTGCTCCGAGGATGATGCCCAAGAGGGTCATCAACCGGCCCCATATCGCCCTCCCAGCGAAGCCGAGGGCCAGGCCTACTGCCACGTATACATAGGAGGTCGCTGCCAGGGCGAAGGGAGGGATCGATGGGGTGACTATCTCGACCAATGTCAACCTCCGAGGACTGTGGGGCGATAGGCCCGCATAATGGTTTCTCCCCCGATTCTCAGCAGCGAAGGCTCAGCCCCTCAAAGCACCTCGTCCGCCTTGGCGGCAATCTGCTCCAGGGCCTGGTGGGTCGCCCCATCCTGCAAGATGTGCTCTCTCACGTTCATGTCATCGTAGTGCATGACGTCGATGACTGTCGGGATCCTGATGGCATCCCCCAAGACGGCCACACACCTGGCGGGTATCGTGGATATGATGTTCTCCCACATGCTCCTGTCTGGAACCCCTGCCAGGGCGGAGGTGACATCGCTGGGCTCCTTGAGGGACATGACGAGCCTGTTCGCCAGCTGGCTGCGCACCTCATCGTCGATCTTAGAAGGCCTCTGGTCCACCAGTGCCAGTATCAGGTTGAACTTCCTGGTCTCCCTCGCAAGCTTACTGAAAATCGTGTAAGTGGCGATGCCAGGGTCGAGGAACTTGTGGGCCTCCTCCAGGAATAGAATCAGCCTGGGAAACTCCTGATTTCTCTCGGTGTAGAGGTCGAAGAGACGCCGAGCCAGGACGTTGGCAACGAAGAGGTAGACCATCTGGTCCGTTCCAAAATCACCGAAGTCGAGCACGAGCGACTTGCCCGCTCGAATGAGGCCGATGATGGTGGAGAAGACGTCCTTGCCCGTGGGACGGATGAAGGGCAGGCGCTGCAACCGCATCATCCGCCTCTTGAGGGCGTTAAGGACGGTAGGATGAACCTTGGTCTCATCGTACTCTTCCGGCAGGGCCTGCCGAATGGCGCTGATCAGATCCGACCTGCGATGCCTGTCGATCTCGTATATGGCGTCTATCATGTTCTGGTTGAGGTCCTGGAGGGCCACGATCAGGTCCTCAGGCCGAATCTCCCCTGGATCCACTAGGAAGGGCCTAGCCTCCCTGTTCTTCGGGTCAAGAGAGAGGATCTCCACCCTCTCAGGGAAGAAGAACTTCAGCCCCTCGGTCCTATCTGTCCTGGAATAGACTCCGTACTCGCCATGCATGTCGAAGATTATGACCGAGCCCGCCCCTCTGGCGAGGATGCAGGAGCAGACCAGTTTGTTGAGGATGCTCTTTCCCATTCCCGTCCTGCCGAAGATGGCGAAGGGCTTCTCCGTCAGTGTCTGAAAGTCGATGTGGACGTAGAACTTGGAGACGCCTCGAATGGTTCCCAGGGGGGCGGAACCGGAAGTCCGCTGATAGATGAGCTCTACATCCTTCTCCATCGCGTGTCTGGTCTCAGAGAAGTAGGGAGGTATTGTTTCTGGCTCAGAGAGGTGGCCATCCTCCTTATCGATTAACTGAATGGGCTTCAGAAGGGCCTTCGAATAGAAGATCGGGCCTCCATATCCCTCTTGATAGCCGGCGGGCATAATGGAGTCCCGCAAGCGGGATCCAGCAAGCCTCTCCGCTATGTCCGAAGTCTCGTTGACGATGTCGTGAACGAGACAGAAGAAATCGTATTGGCGGCCCTCCACGATGACGGGGTATCCTATCCTCAGATCTTCGGGGTTCTCCAACTCCAGCTTCGTAGTCAGCCCCCCGAGAACTGAGGCTGAGACAATCTCTCCAATTTTCATTTCAGTTCCCTCGTGACCCTGTCCAGGTACTCGTGAAAGGCTCCCCTCCTGTCCCCCTCCATACTGGTGAGGCCAGCCACGAGAAGGTTCAGCGGAAGGCCCATGTCTAGGCCCTCCCTGACGATGGTGTCCTCGTACATCTCTCTCATCTGTCTGACAGTGACAGCGAAGCGGTGGGCCTCGAAGAGGGGAAAGGGATAGCCGACACAGAGGGGAGATGAGCAGAAGACCGCTAAATGGGAGAAGGCGAACTCGGGCCGCCCCCTATATGTGCCCAGATCGACTCTGAACCACTTTGGAGAGTCGGGATGCAGTTTCGTGAAGTAGACATCGCCGTGGAGGAGGGCCCTCTGCTTCTTCTCAAAGGTGTCCGGGATTGCGACGAAGGACATTCCCTTCTTTCCGCGTAGAAGCTCTTCGTCGGTCAACCTGTGCCCGAAGGCGTGGGTCATGGAATCCTTGGATACCC
>JAJISG010000135.1 GCA_022848835.1 Thermoplasmatota archaeon
ATGGAAACCTTCAAGGCGGCGTGATCTAGACTCACGGCCACGAGGTGGGCCTTTACCTCATTGAGACCATCGAAGGCCCGTTCCATCTCTTCCTTGGTAGTGAGGCGCATCAGCTCCTCTCTGGTGAGGTGGAGGAGGACCACCAGCTCTCTTCTTAACTCCTCGGCGATCTCCTCATCTTCGAGTGTCAACATCGCCCGTCTTGTGGCAAGAGCTCCTCCATTGAAAGAGCTTTGGGAGGCCTCTCCTCCTCGCTTGGGTCAACCCTTCAGATATCGATCGATGAGCCTAACGAATTTCTCCACCTTCGCCTTGGACACGAGCTTCTCCCCTTCAAGAACCTCCGTATTCCGTTCCATGAGTGCAAGGTCATGCCCGTCAAGAGCCTCCGGATTGATGGGAACCAGGAGCAGAGCTTCGCTCTGCATCACAAAATCGTTGAGGTTCTCCAAGAAGAGGAGGGTCTTTGAGAAGGCGTTGTGCAGCAGGAGGTATTCCAGACCATCCAGAAGAACGACACCCCCGGGATTTCCGACGGCGAACTGATACACGATGTTGGTCAGCGTGTTGAGGCTCTTCGGGTCGATTCTGTCCTTCCCTATGGAAGGGGTCAGCCACCTGATATTGACATCCGGCGGAATATCGTAGCGGCTCTTCACGATTTCCGGGTGCTTCCTAGTCACACACAGCCCTTGTCTACCGTCTGTGGTCTGTCTCGAGAAGAGCTCGAAAGCAGCCTCCCCTTTCTTCTCTCTTATGAGGTAGGTTGTGCCGCCTCTCAGCTCTTCCGACATGTCCTCCCCTAGCGGGGTCATTCGAGGAGACTCAAGTTATTAAAGTTCACCGGGTCAAGAATCAGTTAGCCATCCAGAGAGCCCTATATCTCCTCCTTCACCGTCGCCAGGGCGCTGCTCGTAAGGGTTCTCTCCACCCCTTCCAAGGATCTCAACTCGTCGAGGACTAGACTGCCGACCTCCTTAAGGTTCCTCGTCCTGATTTTGAGGAGGATGTCCCAATCTCCCGTTATGAGGTGAACCTCGTAGACCTGGGGCAGCTTCGCCAGCTGATCGGCCAGTTTCCTCTGGGAGACCGCGTTGTCACGCCTATAACGAACGAAGACGAAGGTGGTCATCCCCCGTCCGAGCCGGGCATGATTCCTGAGAACGGTGAATTTCCTTATGATGCCCTCCTTCCGCATCCTCTGAATGCGGTAGTTCACCGTGGGGCGAGGCAAGCCAAGCTCCCGGGCGATGCGGGCGAGGCTCTTGCTGGAGTCCTCCATCAGCTTTGCAAGGATTCTCTCATCGGTGGTGTCGAGCCGATACTTCATTATTGATTCATCGTAAGCCCTAGGAATACATTAAGTTTTTGATGTCGAAGGGGTGAATTTGTTAACTAGCCATCTCCCCACTACACGGACATCTCTCTGATGGCCGTCGGAAAGTGTATAGCTCAACGCAAAGCCCTTGTACCTAGCCAGCAGTGGCCTTCGAGGAGGCGAGGATGGATGGACCCACTCCCTGAGCTAGCCATGCAGCACAAGGATGCGATCGTGGATTGGAGGAGAAGCCTTCATCGGATTCCCGAGCTGGCCTATGATGAAGTCAAGACAAGCGGTCTCATCGCAGACGTCTTGGAAGAGCTGGGTCTGAAGGTCTCGGAAGGGGTAGGAGGAACCGGGGTGGTAGCCGTCATGAAGGGCTCGAAGCCGGGGAAGGTCGTCGCCCTCAGAGCGGACATGGACGCTCTGCCCTTGGAAGAGAGGACCGGCCTCTCCTTCGCCTCCGTCCACGAGGGCAGAATGCATGCGTGCGGCCACGACTCTCACATGGCCATGATTTTGGGGGCCGCCCTGGTATTGAAGGACCTGAAGGCCGAGCTTCCTGGTCAGGTCAAGTTCATCTTCCAACCAGCGGAAGAGGAGGGTCGTGAAGGGGGTGCAAAGCCCATGATCGAAGCCGGTGTGTTGAAGAATCCCAGAGTGGACTACATCTTCGGCCTGCATGTATGGTCGGACCTGGAGGCGGGCAAGATTGGCTATAACGGCGGAGCCCTTCTAGCCTCTACAGACACTTTCTACATAACCGTGAAGGGACGTGGCGGCCATGGCGCCAAGCCGCACCACACTGTGGACCCAATTGTCACGGCGGCCCATCTTGTGGTCGCCCTCCAGACCATTGCCTCGAGGGAGGCAGACCCACTAGAGCCATTCGTCCTCACAGTGGGTAAGTTTGAGGCCGGAACCGTGCACAATATCATCCCCTCAGAAGCCTACTTGGAGGGCACCCTGAGGACCGTCACCGATAGGACTAGGAGGGGCCT
>JAJISG010000136.1 GCA_022848835.1 Thermoplasmatota archaeon
GAAGGCAAAGAATTCACCACTCGATTTAAGAAGCGATTTGTAATCCCAGCCACAGGAATGTGGTACTTCATCGCGTACACTCCCGAAGACGAATACTTTACGAAGGTACAATTGAGAATCTTGCCAAGGACCTGAAGGTATGCGAATGTCGATTGCATCCAAGCTTTAGCTACCTCTGTGTGAAGGCCTCATACTCCTCTATCTTCCTCATCATGCGATCCCAGTGGCTGCCCTGCCAGTAGTATTTTCCACACTCAGGACATCTCCAGAACTCGCGCTGATGCTCGTAGACACCATCGGGTACCTTTCCAGAGACCTCCTCCTTCGACACCTCGACAAGAGCCCCATTGCAGACTGGGCACCTACTCATCGGCTCCTGGAGGGTAAGCCTCAGTTCCCTGAGCACCTGCTCCACCTGTTCATCAAGGACGTCACTGGAGATGTACAGGGCTTGCGTGTCCCTTCTATTCCCGAGGTCCCTATCCCTGGTCAGGAGGATCCTACCTTCTCTCCCCGCGAGACTCACCAGCTCCCCATCCTCGGCCGTGGAGGGATAAGCGGTGTCAAAGCCCAAGATGCGTAACCACCGAGCCAGGGTCCCGAGCATATGGTCGCAAAGGAACTTCATGCTGAAACCCTGGGAATCAGCCTATCCCCTCATTCCACTGGATTCCAGAGGAGGATGAGGATGTTCTGGGGATCGTCCCGGTGGCCATCAGGATCGCAGATGTAAAGGTCTCCGGGAAGCCCTGTGGACTTCAGATTGGCACTCATAAACTTCTCGCCGAAGGTTTTCCATGCATCTCCCGTATCATCATAACTTCCTTGGTAGATCCACCAGAAGGACCTCCCTCGAATGTGCATCCAGGTGGGGAGTTCGCCTACTTGCGCCTCGCCATTGACTATGGAATCCCCGATCGGGTAGGAGTCGTGCAGCTCCTAGCGTCTCCTTTGCCCTCTCTAGGAAAGCCGTCGTCTCACGCAAGAATGGAGCCCTCCCGCTCTACGTTCTCCCCGAACAGAGTCCCGTGGATCTCTCTCAATTCCTCGGGCGTGAACACCTTTGCCGAGATGTAGACATCCTCCTCAATGAGGAGATCGAGTGCCTCCCCTGCGATGTCCTTACGGAAGTCCCAACTGTCGTCCACCGAAACGATGAGTATATCAACGTCGGACTCCTCGTTTTGGTCTCCGCGGGCTACGGAACCGAAGAGCATAACCTGTTCAATGCGGTCTCCATACTTCTCCTTGAGCCGGCGGGCGAAGTTCTCAGCGATTCTCCTGTAGTCCTTCATTCTCCCCGTTTGCATCGACCACGGAAGTATTAAAGGCATCGAGGAAGTCGACAGTGACCCACAGGGGTGATTGGTCGCCTTCTGAGAGCCCGCCGTACATGAGCTGGCCCGCTTGGATGAGGGCGTTGACAATGACGGTGACGATGGAGTCGATCTAGTCCCAGAGATTCTGGGGCGGTCATCTGAGGGGCCATTGCGCACACCGGCCCACGGGATGATGTTGAGGGATCCGCGGGCAGGTTGGTTAGGGGGACGTAGGGAGTGGCATCCAGGTCCTCGTACACTGCGGCGCCTGCTGCAGGAAGCCCTCGCCATGACGCTAGTCACTGCCCTGATAGGCTACGAAGTCAGCCTCGCCATGGGCTATGGGATTAAACTGCTCGTGGGTTCCTATGCACATCGTCACATCTTCACCCTAATTCTCATGATGAGGAAATCTGCTTATTAAGATTCGTTCCCGAGAACCCTACCATCCCCGCTGCAGATTCCCTGAATACACCCAAACTCGACCCTATCCTTCGTCCTTCAGCGGCCCCCCGCTCGTGTCAGGCAGAAAGGTCAGCAGGACTCCCCCTCCTAGGACGGTCACCTCCTGAAGCCTCATCGGTACCAGGTCCTCGACGCTCGAGGCGAGAGCGCCAGCGAAAAGACTCGGCGCCTGGGAGTCCCCGAGAACACTAGGAGCAATGTAGACCTGAAAGAGATCCACGAGACCGCTCCCAAGGAATGACCAAGCCACCGTCCCGCCCCCCTCCACCAGCAGCTTCTCGACCCCCCGCTCCTCCAGCAGCCTCAACAGCCTATGGAGGTCCACTCTTCCAACGCCGCAACGAAGGACCTCGGCGCCCTCGAAGGTCCCGGAGCAGTCCCCGGAGGTTACCACCAAGGTATCCGCAGTGCCATCTAGGACCGCGGAATCAGTGGGGAGGCGACCTCGTGAGTCGAGGATAACTCTGAGGGGGTTGCTCGCCCCCGGTACGAACTCCTCCTTGACTGTGAGCTTAGGATCGTCTGCTATCACCGTCTCGACGCCCACCAGCACCGCCTGGCACTCGCTCCTCAATCGGTGTACGCGGGCGAAATCCTCCTCCGAGGATAGCTTGAGAGGTCTCCTTCCCCTCAGGGCTATCCTGCCGTCGATGGTGGAGGCCATGTTGAGTATCACGAATGGTCGGCCCTTCACTAGAGAGCATTGCCGTTGGTGGAATTAAGCCTTAGGTCCCTGATGGATGACATGGTCTGCTTATCATTCGACGAAATCACAAGGTCCCCTGGCTCTGAAGGACCCTCTCGATTTCGACAACGGGCCACTGCTCGTTCACTCATGGCATGTTGTGATCCGGAACCTCTGTTATTGCTATCTACCCTTCTTTGGCCACCTATCCGTTACTGACAACGGCCGAATATGAACCATGCCGTGCCTCTCCACGACAGAGCCCCCTCTTCGGGTCGAAGCGCACCTGTGCGGATCCATGTCGAACGCCCCCTAAAAGTGGGAAGGGGCGATGGACATTCCGCCGTCTAGCGGCGTGCTAATGCGTAGCGCGAACGAGAGCCGGATGGCTCTACGCAAGGGGGCTTACTGTCGTCACCTGGCCCTCATGGGAAAGGTGCGTATTGCTATATCGCACATCTTGTTCTATGAAGGGGAGTCACAAATGGAACTCAAGACTACCGCCGATATCAACCGCTTTCTGCGTAGCTATCTAGCCTCGGCAGCGTTGGGCACTGCCCTTGAGCATCGTCTCTTCTGGCGCCTTGCAGATGACCCGGCGAGTGCGACGCGCGTTGCTGAGGAATTGAACATCCCACAACAGCGGTGCCGATGCTGGCTGGAGCTCTTGGTGGGTCTAGGCCTTCTAGAGCGACGAGGCGAAACCTACGCTCCCTCCTCCGTCGCCCGAGATGCCATCATTGGGGCTTACACCCCTGAAACGTGGTCGTTTCTGGCCCGTGAGGCGCGAGAGCGATATCCCTCGGGGACCGATTTGATCACGCACATCTCACATCCCGAGTCTGTATGGGTAGCGCAAGGACTGAAGGCCCCTGACTACGTCAACCAGATGATTGAGAATCCCGAGAGGGCGGGTCAGTTCACCCGTATGCTCTACGAGCTCCACGGACCCCTAGCGGAGAAGCTTGCAGAGAACCTTGACTTGGGCAACGTTTCGCGGTTGCTTGACCTGGGCGGCGGGTCAGGGGTCGTGTCATTGGCGTTGCTGCGCAGCCATCCGAACCTGACAGCAGTGGTGGTGGATATCGAGAACGTCTGCAAAGTCGGCAGGGAGATAGCTGCAGGCACGTCAGAGGCAACACGCATCACCTATGAAGCAGCGGATTTCACGCGCAACGAGATCCCGGCCGGATTTGACCTGATACTGGAGTGTGATGTGGGGATTTACACCGTAGACCTCTTCCGGAAGCTGCGAACTGCGTTGAATCCAAAAGGCCGTCTAATAATCGTGGATTGGTTAGAAAGGCCTGGACAAGAACTTACACTGCAGCGCCTCGTCGATAGATTCATGTCGTCCCTGGGGGCCCCAGGATTCACGACCCTAACAGTGGCGGAGGTGCGGGATCGCCTGGTCCAGTCAGATTACAGACAGGTTACGGAGTTGACCCTGGAAACTCCCGCGATCCACGAAGCCAGTGGTATCGTCGGCCCTGTGATTCTGCAGGCCCACCGTTAGAACGGCTCCCCTGAAACCG
>JAJISG010000137.1 GCA_022848835.1 Thermoplasmatota archaeon
TGAGAAGGCAGCTGGAGAACATGGGGACGGCCTCCAGCCAGCCAACCGAGACACCGAGGGGTTCTTTGGATCTCGACGTAAGACGAACCCTGGGAACATCAAGGCCCAGTCCGTGGCTGGCACCACCAACGCAGGTGGAGAGCTGGCAGCCAGCGTTGCGATCGCATCACCAGGTGTCGGGAGGGCTATTAGGATCCTGGGCTTCGCCCTCATCGGTCCTGAGATGGTGGCCGCCTCCGGGAGCTTCCTGCTGGTCAACGACGGCGACAACATCCATGTGGGTCCCAAGTCAGGATCCAATCAGACCTCCGGGCCATGGATCGTGGTCAACTACCTCTGCACCGAGGACACCGAGATTACCTGGGAGCTCATAGACGGCGCAGGCAACGACGCCTACAGCCTGACGATGGCCTTCCGGGAAGAGGATGTAGTGGCCTAACGGATTCGTTCGAGGAACCACGCAAAGGGCCATTGTTGACAATTGCTATTCCCCACCGACTACGGTCTTGGCGGGGGAATTGCTATTGCCCACAATGGCCCTTTGCGTGGTTCCTCGAACGAATCCGCACCACATCGGAGACACATCCGACCTATCCTCCGCAGAACAAGGATCTCCCACGGTGCGAGCCTGACTAGAAGGGCGGAGCGCCCGGCACACAGTCTGTTGATGTGAACCTTGCCGGGATACTCGGTCAACCAGACCTTCATTCGAACGCCTCCAGCTTCTCGTTCTTGGAATGCTCCTGGAGGAGCTCCCAGATCTGGGGGGTGGTCTGGTGGTAGTGGATCGGGAAGTCCCTCCTCACGATGGAGCTCTCCCACCACTCCTTGAAGAACCGTGTTGGGATGGCCACTCCGACACCGAAGCGGCCAGAGGCACCCTTGATGATGTTCTCCAGCTCCCACCTGGTTCGGGTGACCTCGTTGTTCCTGACCTCCAGGGCCGCCAGCTCCCTCTGGAGCGTCTTGATACGCACCTTGGGGTTGTCCTCGGACCCCAGCTCATGTTGCAATGCCTCCTCACAGACATGGGATATGACTAGGCCCCTGGCCTTGGCCATGTCCACCATCCATTGAGGGATATAGACTGTCGTTCGCTTCTTCCGTGCCATAGAACGCGCCTCCCAGCGCAGGGGGTATAGGGGGTCCCCTACTACATTATGTTATGTTATGTTATGTTAGCTCTTACGTAGCTACCTACCTACCTACCTACCCCCTACGCATCCCTTATATACGTATGGGTCAATCCGGGGCTATGAGCTTCAAGGAACGTATCAGACGCTGGCGCTTGGAAAGGATGAACGCAACCCGCATAAATGCCCTTGAGGAGGAGGTCGTGACCCTCACGGAGGGTATCGCACACCTCCACGTAGGGGCACACAAGATACGCCTGACCCTCCAAAAGTTACATGGGAAGATGGCACCACCCCGTAGCACCCCCCCCGTGACCCCCCTCGCACCCCCCCCCGCACCCCCCAATATGCAGATTGGAGATGAGGATTTGCTCCGGGCCGCGATGGAGGAGATCGCCGCGGGTAATCAACCCCCATCGGCCCAGGACGAGGTTTATATACCCCTAGAGCCTGACGAGGACGAGGACTAAGCATGAGGCCACTCTCAATAAATGCCGATACCGCCATGCCCGCCGCGGGGGTTGTCACTGACCTGTTCACCACGGCCTCCATCCAGGAATACTCCCAGGTCCCCGCTGATGAGGAC
>JAJISG010000138.1 GCA_022848835.1 Thermoplasmatota archaeon
GTCCCATTCGGGCGCCTATCCTGGTAGGCGCCCGAGACTTGATGGGGATGCCGCCAAGTCTGGCGACGTAGTCCAGCGGGGTGGCAACCTTCACATCTTTCTTCAGATGGAGTTCGCCATCGGTCACCTCAACTCCTAGGCACCTCAGGAGGACCGGGGAGTGCCGTCCAACCTCCAGCCTATCACCCTTCCGATGGAAGGGGGCTCCCAGCGCCGATAGCAGGTGGATTATCTCTCTATCCGCGCTGAGCACCAGGCATTCCCTCTCCCACTTACCGCCTTCCGCCAAGAGTGTCCTGAGACGCCTCAGTCGATCCAGGGAGAGGTCGTGCCAGAAGAGGTTGTAATGGGGATGGAGGGGGATACCATGCGTCTCACTCATGCCGATGGCCTCTTCGAAGGTGGGTCGCTCCCAGTTCTCCGGGAGTTCGCCAACAGCCTCCAGTAGTTCCGCCCTGTACCAGTCGAGGCCGTATGCACCGGGTACCAGTGGATGGTTGTTTTCCAGAAACTCGCCGAAGGCGATCAGAATCTCCCCCAGATCGACGATGGTCTCCACGTTCGACCTAACCGCCTTGGCTTCCTTCAGGGTCTGTATCTCCACGAAGCTTCCATCCTTGAGGAGAGCCAGGGGGCCCTCGATAGAGGTGCACGGCACCACCGCCCCCGCCTTTCCGGGCCTCTCCACCTTTATCTGCGTACCCACGGCGATAAACTCATCCAGGAGGTACATCGTAGCTGGATGGAGACCGACGGCCGCCAGTCCCGTTGTCCGGGATCTCCCATACCGCAGGCGGAACCCCCCCTTTCGACTCGGGTGGGCAAGGACGGGCCTCCCCGCAAGGATGTTCTGGATGAACCTAGAGCTTGGCTCCACTCCCTCTTCCTGATCCCCTTTCCTGATCTTCAGATAGTCCTCGAGAAAGTCCCAACCGCTGATACCCAGTTTGCGAACCTGCTTCAGTATCTTTGGAGCCTTGAGACAGAGGCCCTCGGCGATAACAAGGCAGGCCCCGCCCCGGATCCTGTTGGTCTCCACCCCCGGCAGATCCCTGAAGCCACTGATCTCCTGCTCCTCCGTCCCTTCCCCGTTGATCCCAACCGGGCAGTGGCCCACCACCAGCTCGATCTCCTCCTCCATGGGGGTGTACTGCAGGTGTTGGAGCTGTTTGTAGACAGGAATCTCCTCCTTGAGCCTCTCTACCTCCTGTCTAGTCGCCCTGTACGCCCCTATCCCCAACTCCCGTCGCACCACGTCGGCGATGAGGACACTCAGGGCCTGAGCCGTACCTCCCGCGGAGCGGATGGGGCCTGAGTAGTAGAGGTCTAGGTAGCTGCTCCCATCCTTGTTTCTCTTTATCTTCACCCCCGCCAGCCCCTCGAGGGGGGCGACGACGATCCCCTCCGTGAGGATGGCCAGGCCGGCCCTCACAGCCCTCTCGATCGCTTCCTCCAGGTTTCTAGCGGGCTTCAGAGCGAGTTCCCGGGCCAGGATGAGGGAGGTCTCCTCTCGATTGTGCTGGCTGTTCAGTTCCCTTATCCTTCGAGCCACCCTCTCCAACCCGTAATCCTTAAGCAGCCTCTCCACCCTGCTGGCCATGTCCTCCGCCGGCAGTATCTCCACGATGAGTTCAGGGTCTAGACCCTTGGCCCGTGCATGGCCTGCTATCTCGTAGGAGCGCTGGGCCTCTCTGTCCAGGCCCTCTAGATAGTCACCGATCTCTTGACTGCAGTTGAGGCTACCCATCCCACCACTCTAGAATCTCGGAAGCAATGGAGCCCCGTCTATAAAAGGCTCTTCCTCTCAAAGGGTGGGAGCCGCTTTTCATATATGGGGAATGCATAATATAGGGTGATGATTGCTTCAGCAACAGAGGACAGTTTTAAGGCGGATGTCCTCAACTCTCAGCATCCAGTCCTGGCCCTGTTCCACGCACGGTGGTGCGGTTTCTGCCAGGCCTTTCTTCCCATCTTTCGACGTGTAAAGGGCGACGATGTAGAGCTGGTGGAGGTGGATATCAGCGACGAAGCGAGCCCTCTCTGGGACACCTACGGCCTAGAGGTGGTCCCGACCCTCATTCTCTTCCGCAACGGGACGGTCGTGGATAGGGCTGACGGAAGGTTCATGCGAGGCCTCCGGGAGGCGGATCTGGAGCGGTTGCTCGAAGCGGCCAGGGAGAATGAGCGTTAGGGAAGGGCTGACAGCGTTCCGCGAACCTATTGACCTTTAACAGCACGTTTCACCAAGGTACACAAGGCACCCTGACTAGCGTACCTGGGCCAGGGGTTCACGACCCCTAACAGGACCAAGCTTCCCGCGGGCTCGCGCACCGCAGTACACACAGGGAACGCAGGCGGGCTTAACTTCCGGGTTCGGGATGAGACCGGGTGTATCCCCGCCGCTTTGGCCGTCACACCCTTCCCTTAGGAACATGAGCTCATGTACGATATTAAATCTTCCGTTGTCCTCATCATGCGAACAGGAGTAATAGGGGAGCGAAGATGACCGCCACGTTCCCCACGAGTTTGATGAGGATGTTCAACGAGGGCCCGGCGGTGTCCTTGAAGGGATCTCCCACAGTATCCCCGATGACCGCTGCCTTGTGGGCGTCCCCTCCTTTGCCCCCGTAAAGGCCGGATTCGATGAGCTTCTTGGCGTTATCCCAGGCGCTGCCTGCGACAGCCATGAACACCGCCAGGAGGAATCCCGATAGAAGGGCCCCTAGGAGGAGGCCTGCGAGAGCTTCGCGACCGAGGATGAAGCCCACAGCGAGGGGGGCAAGAATGACGACGATGCTAGGCAGGAGCATGGACTTAATCGCTCTCTGTGTGACCAGGGAGATGCAAGCGTCGTAGTCGGGATCCGCCTCTCCCTCTCTCAAGCCGGGAATCTCTCTGAACTGCCTCCTGACCTCACCCACGACCTCGAAGGCACCGGTGCTCACGGCCTTGAGGGTCAGGGCGGAGAAGAGGGCCACAAGCATGGTCCCGATGAGGAGTCCCGCCACGACCTCCACTCGGGAAGCGATGAGCTCATCCACCTTGGCGACCTCGAGATAGGTGACGATCCGTGCGAGGGAGGCGAGGGCGGCGGAGGCGATGGCGAAGCCCTTCCCGATGGCGGCGGTAGTGTTGCCCACGGCGTCGAGGGCCTCGGCCCGCTGTCGGGCTTCTATTCCCAGCCTGCTCATTTCGGCGATGCCTGCGGCGTTGTCGGCGATCGGGCCGTAGGCGTCGGTAGATAGGAGCATAGCCAGGGTGAGGAGCATACCTACGGCGGCGATTGCGATGCCGAAGAACCCCGCCGTGTAGAAGGACAGCAAAGTGGCCCCCGCCACGACAATCACAGGGATTACGGTACTCAGAAGGCCCACGGATAGCCCCTCTATGATGTTGATGGCGGCCCCTCTCCTGCTGGCGGAGGCAATCCCCTTGACAGGGGAGTACTCTGAGGTGAAGTACTGGGTGGAGAGGCCGATGAGAAAACCGCCGAGCAACCCGCTCACCATCGCGATGAAGGGCCCGAGACCATCGGGTCCCAACACTTCCTGGAAGGCAAAGTATCCGAGGATGATCATTAGGCCTGTGCTTACGTAAACCCCGCGATTCAGAGCGGACCTGGCCGATCTAGTCTCATCCTGGTAGCTCTCGGGGACCTCCTTGGGCTTCACGAAGGCTATCCCTACCAGGGATGCCACCAGGCCAGCTGCCCCAAGCAGCAAGGGCAGCAGGGCCCCCACCGGCCCGATTGTTACGACGCCCAGGACCATGGCCGCTGCCAGGGCGGAGACGTAAGACTCGTAGAGGTCCGAGCCCATGCCAGCCACATCTCCCACGATGTCCCCCACGTTGTCCGCGATGACGGCGGGGTTCCTGGGATCGTCCTCCGGGATGCCGGCCTCCACCTTCCCGACAAGATCTGCGCCCACGTCGGCGCTCTTTGTGAAGATGCCACCCCCGACCCTAAGAAAGAGGGCGACGGAGCTCGCCCCGAAGGCATATCCTAACCAGACCCCCACGTTATCTGCGCCTGGAAAGAGGAGGAAGAGTGCTGTGAGTCCCAGGAGGCCCAGGGCGACGGAAACGATCCCCATTACCGAGCCGCCATAGAAGGCGATTTTCATGCCTTGAGTGAAGCTGGTGCGGACAAGGTTGGCTGTCCTCACGTTGGCTCTGGTGGCCACCCACATGCCTATGACTCCTGCGGCGAAGGAGGCCACCGTCCCAATCGCGAATGCCAGGGCGACCTTTGAGGCGATGAAGAGGGCCAATATCACAGTCATGGAACCGGAGAATAGGAAGAGAGCTGTGACTTCCCGTCTCAGGAACACTGCGGCGCCTCTTTGGATGGAGCGCGCTACCTCCACCATCCTCACGTTCCCTTGCTTCTTTCGAAGAATGAAGAGGACGAGGTAGGCGGCAAAGGCTAGCCCTCCACCGCTGGCGATGAGAGGGAGGCTGTTCAGCAGAGACATGGGTTTCGCCCGTGGATTTAACTAGAAGCCTGAGGATTGACCGGCATATAAAGAGGCGGGCCCACGGGTCGGGCTTAGAGGAGGCTGAAAAGGAGGTTTCCCACCACGAATGTGAGCACATATCCGATGGTCATCGGGAGAAGGAAGGGGATCTGGGGCGTGATCCAGACCCGCGTGATGCCTAGCCGTCTCAAGCCCTCCAGATCGGCACTCCCCGTTCCCTTCCGTGGGAAGACGTAGTATCTGACCCCTCCACCTCGCGCCTCTTGCAGCACCCAGGCGTATTGGGGCAGGAGGTCCAGGGAGGCCTTGTAACCCAGAAGGACCTGAGGCCATCTGAAATCCCCCCGCAGTAGGTTTCTCATTAGAAAGTACGCAGGTAGGACCAAAATGAGTAGAGCCGAGTTCATTAAGGTGGTGAGGGCAAAGGGGAAGAAGAGCTCAAAGGCCTCCGTGATTTCTGGGCGCAATGCAATCAGGGGGAGGGGTCCCCAGGAGGCATATCCCGGTACCAGGAGGCCGATGGAGATGAAGGCTTTGGCGTCGGCGCCTCCCTTCAGGAGGCCGAAGTAGTAGAAGAGATGTGCCAGGAGGATGATGACGAGGGCACCGAAGCCTCTTCGAAGCAGATCCTGCTCCTCTGGTCCAAACTGCGGGAAGTACACGACGAGGAGGATGCCTACCGAGGCCGAGGCAACGTAGAGGAGAGTGGTCAAGACCCTCTCATGGCCAACCTCGCTCCTATCCCAAAGGACGTCCAGGAGGAGAAGGGCCATCGGGACCAGAATCAGGAAGGTCCTGAGATCCCCTGTTCCTTCGATTATCTCAAAGGAGAAGAGGGTCAGGCCTATGCCACCCATCAGCACCCAGGCTCCATCGCTCACCTTCCTGGTCTTCCAGTCGCGTAGGGCAGCGTACGATAGTAGTCCTGTCCCGAGGAGAAGGCGGGCGAGGAACAGATACACATAGGACGATTTACCCATTGGGTAAAAAAACGTTTAGACCCAATTCACCTAATCTAGAATGAGGGTCAGGTGGAGGAGGCTTTCGTTACCCATGACCGGAACTTGGGGGGTCTGTTGACCTCTTTATAACTGCCTCACAAACCTTTTAACCGCCTCCCCTCCTTGGTCGACGCCGACGGTGACCAGATGGCTGGCGAGGTCGTTATTGCAGACAAACCCGCAGAGGCCCCTGTCCGAATAGAGCTGAGCCGGGACCTGCGACTTTTCGACATTACCATGATCGGCATAGGGGCCATGATTGGGGCCGGGATTTTTGTCTTAGCAGGCAGCGCCGCCAGGGTGGCTGGGCCCGCAGCCGTTCTCGTCTTCGGTTTCAATGGCATCGTCACACTGATAACGGCCTTCAGCTATGCAGAATTGGGCTCCGCCTACCCGGCGGCAGGTGGGAGCTATCTGTGGGCCAGGGAGGGGCTGCCTCCTCCCGCGGGTTTCATGAGCGGCTGGCTCTCCTGGATCGCCGCCATAATAGCCTGCAGTCTGTATGCGGCCGTCTTTGCCAGCTTCGTCTACTTCACCCTGGACTGGTATGGCATCTCAGGGACTCTCTTGCCAGCGGGGTTCGCCATAGCTGGCCTGGTGATTCCCTTCACAAAGCTCGTCACCATTGCCGTCATCGTCTTCTTCGTTTTCGTGAACTACGCGGGGGTTCAGACAACTGGCAAGACAGAGAGCATCATCACGATTGCAAAAATCCTGGTTCTCGGCATTTTCATTGCTCTAGGCGCAAACGCCATGATTCAGGATCCGACGGTTGGCAGCAGGTTCTTCACGCAGTTCATTCCACGGGAGACCGGGGTGGCGGGCATCCTCCTGGCCATGGGCCTCACATTCATAGCCTTCGAAGGCTACGAGATCATCGCCCAGTCGGGGGAGGAGGCTAAGAACCCTAAGAGGAACATCCCGCGGGCAATCTTCATATCAATCTTGGTGGTCGTCATCATCTACATTCTGACATTCGTCGTGGCCATTGGCATAGTGGACGTGACTCCCGACTGCGGGGAGGCGTGGCGGTGTCTTGGTGCGGGAGAACCAGAGCTGGCCATGATCATGTCCGCCATAGATCGTTTCGGACCGTTGGGCCTCGTCATCATGGTGTCCGGAGGCCTCCTAGCTGCGGTTTCGGCCTTGAACGCCACGATTTACTCCTCCTCCAGGGTGAGTTTCGCCATGGGGAGGGATGGGAATCTGCCCAGGGCGCTGGGTAAAGTTCACCCGAAGAGGAAAACGCCAGCAAACGCCGTGGCCATGAGTGGTGTCCTCATAGTGATTTTCGCGGTTTTACTGCCGATAGAGCAGATAGCCGCTTCGGCCAGCGTTATCTTTCTCCTTCTGTTTGCCATGGCAAACATGAGCCTCCTAGCGCTGCGGAGGAAGAGGCCAGACCTGGAGAGGGGCTTCCACGTCCCCCTGTACCCCGTCATGCCCATCATCGGGATAGTGGCCAACCTCGCTCTTGCCGTCTACATATGGAACTTCCCCGGTCGGCCCGGTGAGTTGGGCCCCGGTCAGATAGCCTGGTATGTGGCGATTCTATGGCTCAGTATTGGCCTGGCATATCACTTCTTCAGGGGGGGCCGCGAAGAGATCGAGAAGGCGGCCCCTGTGAGGCGAGAAATCCTCGAGGTCATCGCCACTCCATTCAGAAGGGCCGCTAAGGTTGGGAGAAGGGTCCTGGTCCCCCTGAGGGATCCAAAGAACCTGAAGATGGTGAGGTTAGCGGCCCAGGTCGCCAAGGAGAGGGAGGCTGAGCTCATCATTCTCCATGTCATAGAGGTCCCCCGCGCCCTCCCTCCGAAGTCCATCAGGTTTGGCTATGTGGACGACCGGATCAAAGCCCTGAAACCGGCCCAGGAGCTAGCCAGGGAGCTGGGTGTGGAGGTCTCCGTCATCGTGAAGATAGTCCACAGAGTCTACGACACCATCCTTGAGACCGTGGTCCAGGAGGAGGTTGAGGCCCTCGTTCTGGGCTGGCGAGGTGAGAGGCCCGCTCGCGGGGGTCGCATCCTAGGAAGCAATATCGACTTCCTGGTACAGAGGGCGAAGTGCGACGTTGTTGTATTCAAGTCGTTGGGAATTAAGGAGAAGTTGGAGAGAATCACGCTGCTTGCGGGTCACGCCTGGCACGTGCTCTACGCAGCCAGGGTTGCGGCCCTCCTAGCCAAGGAGCACGATGCTCAGGTCACAATCCTCAGTGTGATTCCCCACAAAGCGGTGGAAGAGGCGACAATAAAGGACGCCCACAGGCTCATGAAGGTGTTCGAGGAGCTGGAGGTCCCGCACGACCACAAGATCGTCTACTCGCCATCGACGGTGGAGGCGGTTGCCAAGGAGGCCGCCAAGTCTGACCTCCTGGTCATGGGTGCTAGCCCGACCTGGGCCCTCACGAAGTTCGCCTTCGGCGCCTTGGAGGACAGAATCGCCAAGAAGGTCTCCACTCCAGTCCTCATGCTCAGAAAGTCGGCCGCGACGCCTAAACTTGAAGAGAGAGAAGCTTGAATCCCTCCTCGTGGAAGAGCTCCTGGGCCCTGGCGATCAGGTCACTCCTGGTTCTCTTCATCTCCTTGGGGTCGGATACGTAAGCCCAGAGCTCGTAGCTGACAGTGTCCCCATCGATCTTCCGAGCGAAGACATGTGGCTGGGGATCACTGATGATGCCCTCCGTCTTCTTAGCCGCCTCCGTTAGGAGGCTCTCCACCTTCCAGTGAGGGG
>JAJISG010000139.1 GCA_022848835.1 Thermoplasmatota archaeon
GCCGTCGGAAGTCGAGGTCTTGCTCTGTGCCGGGCTTCGCGATTTTACCCCCTCTATGATGAGACGGATGACATCTCTCCGTCTGGTTCAGACCCTCCTTGCGGGGGCTGACCACATTCCCTATGAACTGTTCAGACGCGACGTGGTGGTGTGCACGACCTCTGGGGCCGGGTCCCATCACGTCGCCGAACACGCGTTCGCCCTACTAATCGCCGCGGCGAAGAACCTCGTATCCCACACCCTCTCCATCCGTGAGGGAAGGTTTGATCGAAGCCCCAGAAACCTTCCCCTGAAGGGGATGACCCTGGGTATCGTAGGTTTCGGGAACGTGGGGAGAATTGTAGGAAGCCTTGGGCGGGCTTCTGGTATGAAGGTCCACGCTATCAACCACTCGGGCGAGACCCAGGAACCTGTGGAGTTCATCGGCACGTTGAAGGATCTCAGCCATCTCCTGCGCAATGTGGATTATCTGGTGATATGCCTTCCTCTGACGGGAAGTACAGAGGGGCTGATCGGACGAGAGGAACTTCAGACCATGAAACAGGCGGCCGTGTTGGTGAATGTGGGCAGGGCTAGAGTCGTCCAGGAGGAGGCTCTGTACAGGCACTTGAAGGCACATCCTCACTTTCGTGGTGCCTTCGACGTCTGGTGGACATACCCTTCGGGGGACATGGGACGTCCCTTCAACCTGCCCTTCCACGAATTGAGGAATTTCATAATGACCCCTCATGTGGGAGGCAATGTCTCCGGCCACAGGAAGGAGATGATGCGCTTCGCTATAGAGAATATAGGCAATTACTTTATGGATAAACCCCTGTCGAACCGGATTGAAGAGGAAGACTTCCCCCCTGAAGCTGTCACGGAGGGATGAACACGCAAGAAGCTGCTAACGAGATGAGCGCCTTCGACATTGCCCAGGCTCAGATAGAAGTCGTGGGCAAGCGCTTGCGCCTCGACCCAGGCCTTCTCGAGAGACTGAAGAGACCCAGTCGAGAGCTGACCGTTAACTTCCCAGTAAGGATGGATGATGACGCCATCAAGGTTTTCACCGGGTTCAGAGTCCAGTACAATCAGGTCTTGGGGCCCTTCAAAGGAGGTATACGTTACCATCCCGACGTCAGCCTAGAGGAAGTAAGGGCCCTCGCCGCCTGGATGACGTGGAAGTGCGCTGTCATAGGTCTCCCGTATGGAGGGGCGAAGGGCGGCGTCATCTGTAACCCAAAGGAGATGAGCCCGGGGGAGTTGGAGAGGCTGACCAGGCGCTTCACCTCGGAGATTTCCATCATCATCGGGCCCCACAAGGATATACCTGCGCCCGACGTCTCTACAGACGCCCAGGTCATGGCGTGGATCATGGACACCTACAGCATGAACCAGGGCTACTCCGTCCCCGGGGTTGTTACGGGAAAGCCTTTGGTCATTGGAGGTTCCAAAGGGAGGGAGGAAGCGACCGCTCGAGGCGTGATGTATGCTACCAGGGAGGCTGCTAAGAACATAGGAATGGACCTGTCTGATGCGACAATAGCCGTCCAGGGCTTCGGGAATGTGGGATACAATGCCGCACGTCTGTTCAAGGAGGAGTGCTCTTCCAAGATCATAGCCGTTAGTGATTCCCGCGGCGGAATCCACAGCTCTAGGGGTCTGGACCCGAAGAAAGTCAAGCTTCACAAAGAAAGGACAGGGAGTGTCCTTGGCTTCCCTGACTCCAATCAGGTGACGAACGAGGTCCTTCTAGAGATGGACTGCGATGTCCTCATCCCTGCTGCCCTAGCGGGATCCATAACAGTTTCCAACGCTCCAAGGCTCAAGACGAGAATTGTTGCCGAGGGCGCAAACGGTCCCACAACCCCGGAGGCAGATGGGATTCTCTTCAAGAAAGGGGTCACCGTCATCCCAGATATTCTCTGCAATGCAGGCGGTGTGACGGTCAGCTACTTCGAGTGGGTCCAGAGCCTGCAACACTTCTTTTGGTCCATCGAGGAGGTCAAGAAGCGCCTGGAGGATGTGATGGTCAAGGCCTTTGAGAAGGTCTGGACTACAGCCCAGGAGGAGCAGGTGGACATGAGGATCGCTGCCTACATAGTGGCCATGAAGAAGGTCGTGGAGGCGTACAGAGTCAGGGGCATCTATCCCTGATCCTTTGTAAGTGGCAGCGTAGGGAGTGAGGTACGCGGTGGGTCTTTGGGGCCTCGCAGGAAGTTGGCCACGACCTCGGCCACATCCAAGGCGCTAACCTCCTCCTCCTTCCCTAGGCTCTTTATTCCATCCTCCATCATGGTCATGCAGAAGGGGCAGGCCGTACAGAGGGCCTTGGCGCGGGTCCCGAGGACCTCCTCTGTCCTCTCCACGTTCACCCTCTTGCCAATCGTCTCCTCCATCCACATCCTACCACCACCTGCCCCGCAGCAGAGCCCCTTATCTCTCGACCTCACCATCTCTCGAAGTTCTAGGCCCTTTACAGCCTTGAGCGTTCTCCGGGGGGAATCGTAGATGCTATTGTACCTCCCGAGGTAGCAGGAGTCGTGATAGGTCACCTGCAAGCCATCTGTCTGACTTAGGCTGATCCTACCCTCCCCAATGAGCCGTTCAATGAGTTCCGTATGGTGGAGGACTTCGTAGTTTCCCCCGAACTCCGGGTACTCATTCTTAAGGGTATTGAAGCAGTGAGGACACGCCGTCACAATGCTCTTTACTCCGCGACTCTTGAGAGTCTGCACGTTCTCTGTGATGAGGGTCTGGGCCAGATACTCGTTGCCTATCCTCCTCGCGGGATCCCCCGTGCACTTTTCCTCCTTTCCCAGGATCGCAAAGCTCACTCCCGCTGCATTCATTATCTTCACGAGGGCCCTCGCTATTCTCTGGTTCCTCTCGTCGAAGGAGGCGGCGCAACCTACCCAGTAGAGGATCTCGAAGTCCTCCGCCTCGGAGGCGAGCCTAACGTCCAAGTTTTCTGCCCACTTCTCCCTCTGGTCCCAAGGAACCCCATAAGGGTTGAAGTTAGTCTCTATGCTACTCAGAGCCTTCTGGGCTGTCTCGGGGAACTTCCCCTGCTCCATCACCAGGTTTCTCCTCAACTCAATGATAGGTGGAACCTGGCGGATGCTGACGGGGCACACTTCCATACAGGCCATACATGTGGTGCATGCCCACAGCTCCTCCTCTCCCACGGCGAAGGCGATGGAACGCTCCACGCTTCCCTCCTCCGCGAAAGTGAGATCTCGGAGATCGAGGATGACCTTCATGGGATCCAGGGGCTTGCCTGTGATCCAGGCGGGACAGACGCTGGTGCAACGACCGCAGACGGTACAGGAGTCGAACATCAGCCTGTCCCGCGCGGCGAAGTAGCTGGTATCGGACGCCCCCAGCTTGACCTCAGCCGCCTCGGGTCCCGTGAGCTGTTCCAGGGTGAAGGGTGTGGGGAGCTGACCGTAGGGCTTGAGGGACTCCAAGTAGATGTTGAGGGGGGAGGTGATCATGTGAAGGAACTTGGTGTACGGAATGCTGGCGATGAAGGTGAAGGTGGCGAAGGCGTGAAACCACCAGAGGCCGGTGTAGAGCGAAACGAGTTGAGGTGTTACAACACCGGGGGTAAGGATGCCCGAGTAGACGAAGATCCGGGAGAGGCCGTAGCCAAAATAGGACCAGGGGTACCAAGGTTGCTGATCTGTTGCACCCAGCCTTATGCTCTCCAGGATGAAACCTTGGATCGCGAGGAGCAGGAGCATGAACAGCACGTAGTAGTCACCCCACCCCGTCCTCAGATGCTTCGGCCTGATGACAGCCCTTCTCCACAAAGCCATGCCCAGGCCCATGATGAGGAATAGGCCGAATGACTCCAAGGCGACTTCGAAAATTATGTAGTTGATGCCCACTAGAAATCGCGTGTCGAATAGCTTCATGGCGAGGTCGAACTCCAGGGCGACCAGGACCGTCCCGATCAGGAGGACTATGAAGCCAACATAAATCAG
>JAJISG010000014.1 GCA_022848835.1 Thermoplasmatota archaeon
CATCGAGTCCCACTTTGAAGGGTTCACGGAGGACCTCAGGGAGTACTGCAGGGTGGCAACCATCAGCGCTGAGGGAGAGGGGTCCAAGGAGGGGGCGAACGCAACCCGGAGACTTCTGGAGGCGTACTCCATCGATGCCAAGGAGATGTCCGTTCCTGCCGGGCCCAACCTGGTGCTGGGAGAGGCAGGGGGTCAGGAAGGGCCCACTCTCCTGCTCTACAACCACTACGATGTTCAACCGGTGGATCCCATCGAGGAGTGGGACTCAGACCCCTTCGATCCGGTAGTTCGAGAGGGCAATCTGTATGCCAGGGGAGTGGCCGACACCAAGGGGAACGTCCTCGCCCAGGCCGCCGCCCAGGATGCAATTCGCGAGGTCATCGGACACCTCCCCCTGAGGCTCCGGTTCATGATTGAGGGCGAGGAGGAAGTCGCGAGTCCCCACTTTCCCTCCTTCTGGAAGGAGCATCGGGACCTCTTCAAAGGAGATGGGGCCACCATCGAAGGGAGTGGCCATGCCCTCGATGGCACTCCCACGATTCAGCTGGGCAGCAAGGGCATTCTGTACGTGGAGCTCACTGTCAGCACCGCCAAGGTGGATCAGCACTCATCCCTCGCAACCTCCATCCCCAATCCCGCCTGGCGCCTCATAGCCGCTCTCCGAACCCTCAGAGACGATGAAGGTCGAGTCCTGATTCCGAGCTTTTACGACAACGCCCATCGACCGACGGAGGAGGAGCTGGACTTCCTCGGGAAGAGCAGGTATGATCCCATCACCTTCAAGGAGACCTATGGAGCTGTGGAGGTCTTCGGCGGGGATGACCGCCTCTCCAGGCTCAAGCAGCTCGTCTACGGTAACACCTGCAACATCGACGGCTTCTACACGGGCTACATAGGGGAGGGGTCGAAGACCATCAACCCCGCCTACGCCAAGGTCAAGTTGGACTTCCGCCTGCTGCCGGGCCAACGCCCGAGGGAGGTCCTGAAGACACTCACCACCCACCTCCGCAGCGAGGGCTTCGGGGACGTACACATCGATGAGCTGGGATCCTTTGAGCCAGCGGCCACCCCCCTCTCTTCCCGCATAGGTCAGGCTCTCCTGAGCGCGTGTCGGGAGGTCTATGAAAGGGAACCAAACATCTTTCCGTGGTCCGCAGGCTCCTCCTCAACGTGGTACTACACGAGCCTGGGGACCCCCTCAGCCGCCGCTCCCGGGGTCGGATACGCTGGCAGCAGGGCTCATGCACCAAATGAGCACATAAGGCTCGAGGATGCAGAGAAGGCAATCAAAGCTACGGCGGCAATGATGCTGGCCTTCGCCGAGGGCAATTAGGATGGGTCCCAGAGTGGGCCGCCCTCACGTCGTGACTCGCACTCCCCACAGAAGCCAGGCCCCTTGCGATCCGTGTCCTCTAGGGTGTTGGAGAAGTGCATGACGCACCTGTCGTCGGGACAGTGTGACAGGTCGATGTTGTGGCCTAGCTCGTGTAACGCCTCCTTCATGACCCTGAGGAGGAAGAGGCCCCTATCGGCAGACCTCAGTCTGTGAAGGGATATCACAGCGGCCCTGCCTCCCATCTCAGCCTGACCGAAGACGAAGTTAAGCGGTTCGGCATAGAGGTCCACGTCTGTGACCACAAGCACGTGCTTTCCGCCATACCTCCCGGCCATTTCCAGGAATGCGGAGCCCCTGTACTGTTTCCTCCTCCTGTTGAAGGCCTTCGACGGGACCTTCTGACAGGGAAGAAGCGTCACCCTAAGCCCGCCGCCCCTCAACCCCTCAGAGAGTTCTTGGAGGATCTCCTCCTCCACCTCCCCTACAGGGAGAATGGAGACCTGCAACTCATCCCTTCATCACGCCCAGGGGTTCCAGTCTAGCCACTATCTTGGAGATCCCGGCACCTTCCGTCACCCGGACAACGCTCTGCACATCCTTGTAGGCCCCAGGAGCCTCCTCCACGATGCCCTTCCTGCTAGCAGAGTGAATGTAGATCCCCTTCCTCGCCAGGTCACGCCGAATCTGGGAGGCGTCGTACCTCCGGGTCGCCTCTCTCCTGGACATCTGGCGTCCCGCCCCATGGCATGTGGAACCGAAGCTCTCCTCCATAGCCCCCTCGGTCCCCACCAACACGAAGCTGGCGGTGCCCATGTCCCCAGGGATGAAGACCGGCTGGCCCACCTGTGCGTAGATGCGGGGGGTCTCAATATGTCCAGGCGGAAAGGCCCTCGTGGCTCCCTTTCTGTGGACGTACACCTGTTGCCTCTTTCCGTCTATCACATGCTCCTCCAGCTTCGCCATGTTGTGTGCCACATCATACACGATGCTGAGACCCAGGTCCTCGGAAGACCGCTCCAGCACCTTCTCGAAGGAATCCCTGACCCAGTGGGTGATCATCTGTCTGTTTGCGAAAGCGAAGTTCGCAGCCGCAGACATGCCGGCAAAGTAGTCCCTTCCCTCGACGGAGTCGACGGGCATGCACGCCAGTTGCCTGTCGGGAAGCCAGATGTCGTACTTCTTGACGCACTGCTCAGCCAGCCGGATATAATCCGTGGCGATCTGATGGCCGCAACCCCTGGAGCCTGTGTGTATGAGGACCGTGGCTCCACCCTCCTCGAGGCCCATGGCCTGGGCAGCCTTCTCGTCGTGAACCTTCGCAACGCGCTGGATCTCCAGGAAGTGGTTGCCAGCTCCCAGGCTGCCTATCTGAGGCACACCCCTATGGAGGGCCTTCTCGCTCACCCTAGTGGCGTCCGCGGCTGGCATCTTGCCGTCGGACTCAGTCCTCTCCAAGTCCTCGGACCACCCAAACCCCTTGGATACGGCCCACTGGGCCCCGTTCTCCAGCACTTTCATGAGCTCTTGCCTGTCCACCCTCACCCTGCCGCGAGAGCCTAGGCCGCTGGGAACGTTGACGAACATGGTGTCCACCAGGTCCTTCACATGTGGAGCGACCTCCTCCTCGGTCAAGTCCGTCCTCAGTAGCCGAACGCCGCAGTTTATGTCATAACCGACCGCTCCGGGGGATACGACGCCATCCTCACCATCAAACGCCGCCACGCCACCCACCGGCATTCCATAGCCCCAGTGGATGTCGGGCATAGCTAGGACCTTTCCAACCAGCCCGGGCATGGTGGCAACGTTTGACACCTGCTCAGGGGCGTAATCCCGCACAATGCTCTTGATGAGATGCTCGTCGGCATAGATGATTCCGGAGGTCCTCATCTCCTTCCTGTAGGACTGTGGGATCTCGTATCGGAAATCGTCCAGTTTATTGATAGGTCCCTTCCAGTCCCGCGGCATCTTGAACTCATTTAGGAAGGTGAGCTTGCCTATAACTAATTTCTGGGCGGCAGACGAATTTCAACGTCGGGTCGTTTCGCATCCCTTATAACCTGACATCAGTTGGAATCCGTCATGGAGAATCGTCCTCTTCATCTCCGCCCTCGATCTCATCGTCATGCTGTTCACAAGTTCCGTTCTAATGACCGTATGGCAACCGCCGCAGGAACCGGACCCGGCTCCCACCTCTTAGATGTGCCCAAGTGAAATGCCCCCAAACTTCCGACTTCTGCGGAAAGCCTCCCGACTCCTCAACCGTTCTGTCGCGCCCTTTGTGAGGGCAACCTCCCCACAATCTATCGCCCTGCTGAAAACGAGGGGCCGTCACTCCGGACGCGAACATGTCGTCATCCTGCCGATCTACCTCCGGAGGGGCAATCGCATCTACCTGATATCCGGTTATAGGCTGGAGTCGGACTGGGCCAAGAATATCCTCCGAGATGGGACCGTTAGCATCCTCCTATGCGAGAAAGTGCTCAAGGGCAGGGCGCGGATGATAGACTTCTCCAGATTCCGCCAATTGCTGCACAGATCTGCGGGCGAAAAGCTGCCTGGACCTCGTTGGGGGCTGGCCTTGACCAGAGCGCTCGTCCTAATATGGGCCAGGGTGGGCACCGTCTTCTCCGTCACCATCGATAATCCAATCCCGTGAAGCCTTGGCCCACATCCCCCCCTCACATTAGCGGGTTCCTTCCCGTCCCCACATCCATCCAGACCCATTCTGAAACCTTCCTATAACCGAGTTTCCGGTAGAGGCGGATGGCGGCCCTGTTCGCCGAGACCACCAGGAGGGAGACGGTGGGGACCTGCTCGAGGGCCTTCTTCGTCACCGCTGAGGTAACTCGGGCTGCATATCCCCTCCTTCTGTGGTCTGAGGCCGTGTAAACGCCCCCTATGAAGCACAGATCCTCCGATTGGAGGTGTGTTCCTCCAACTGAGACCAGTCTTTCTCCATCGTAGACGCCAAAAGCGATGCCCCGCTCAATCCAGGCCCCGAAGTCACGATCCCCACCCCTTCCGAGTTCATCATAGAGAAGGGTCATCGAAGCGCCATCCTCCACCGTGAGACGTCTCACCCCCTGGTCCGTGACAAGGCGGGCAGACTCTTCAGTCGCGACCATGAGGTCCATCATCAGCCTGGCAGTGACCTCCCGGGTATCCTCCACACAGCCGCTGCAGACGGGATCCACTAGGAAGGTGCACCCGTCCTTGGGCGCCTCCGGCAGCAGGCTGTAAACGGCTTCCCTGCTTCCGCGGAGAATCGCGTGGGGACTCATCATCCCATACCACAGGAGTAGGTACCCCACGAAGGAGTTCTCCTTCGATGCGGCCCAACAGCGAACCCTGTCTGCCTCCTCCTGGAGGTCGTAGAGGGCAAAGGCGTTCCCCAGCCTGTCGGATGCAAGGTAATCGATGAAGTCCCTGCGCCGGGCGGTTACCATACTCACTTCCACGCCAATCCCCATATCGACCTCCGCCTTCTCCGCATTACGAGCCCTGGAAACACCGCTGTCTCGTGGCATCAGTCAACGGAGGTGCCCAGTCCTGTCGGCCCAACGAATCAGCGGTCGAAGGGCTTCCACCAGGTCTCTCCCCTCCACTGTAAGGGAGTAATCCACCCTGGGTGGCACCTCCGCATAGCTCTCCCGGCGTATGAAACCGGCGCTCCCCATCTCCTTCAGCCTGGAAGAGAGGGTCTTCGGGCTGATGCGGCCCAGCTTACTCTGAAGCTCGTGAAAGCGAAGCTTGCCGAAGTTCCCCAGGGTCACGAGAATCAGAATGGTCCAGCTTCTGCCCACGGAGCCGACCACCCCCTGCAGGACATGGGGACAGAGGTCCCCCGCCTCCTTCACCAGCGGACATCTCGCAACTGCTCCCATGCTTCCCAGCGATGAAGTTTCTTCCATACTTTCCACTGGATACTATTAATACTTCCGGGTATATAGTATTACTCGTGGATAAGCTGGCAGGGGTCGTAGAGGAGGCGTTGGAGTGGCGGCCACGCAGAAACTCCACCTGAAGATAGGCGGTATGTCCTGCTCCTTCTGTGCCGAGACAATTCGCAAGGGCCTCGGCAGACTAGCCGGGGTGAGGAGGGTCTCCGTCAGCCTCTCTCATGAGGAGGCCCTGGTGGAATACGTCGCCGAGAGCTTGAGGGCCGATGACATCAGGAAGCGACTGACGGACCTCGGATACACTATTCGCGACCCCACGAAAGTGAGGACCTTCGAGGAGGAGGAGTCGGAACTCCGGGATGCGAGGAAGAAGCTGTACGCAGCCTCCGCCGCCACCGTAATCTCCACCGCCCTGATGACCAGCATGTGGCTGGGTGTAAGGCGTGACTGGTATCCCTTTGCCCTCCTGGCATTGGCCCTCTTCACCATGTTCGGCCCTGGCTGGTACATCAAGAAGATGGCCTACCATTCCCTCCGTAGACGGATACTCAACCAACACAACCTCCTGGAGTTCGGCGCCTTCGCTGGACTCGCCGGGGGGCTCTTGGGATTCGTCTTTGCCCAGTTTCCCACGGCGGATTTCCTGGCGGTCTCCGTCTTCATAACCACATATCACATCGCCTCCGGATACGCCTCTCTACACGTGAGGACCCACTCCTCCCGAGGAGTGAGGAGGCTCCTAGACCTCCAGCCCCAGACGGCCACCGTCCTCAGAGAGGGGCAGGAGTTTCAGGTGGCCGCGGAAGAGGTGAAGGTTGGCGAGATTGTCAGAGTGGTACCTGGACAGCGGATACCCCTGGACGGTGTGGTGGAGGAGGGAGCCTCCAGCGTAGACCGGTCCCTCGTCACCGGCGAGTCGCTACCGGTGGAGGTTCAGTCGGGGGAGGAGGTAATCGGTGGCTCGCTGAATCAGGAAGGCACCCTTCTGATCAAGGTGGTCAGGGTTGGGGATGAGTCCTTCCTTCGCAAGGTCGCCAGATATGTGGAGGAGGCGAGGGCTCTAAAGCCCGGCATCCTGCAGCTGGTGGACAGCGTCCTCAGGCACTACGTCCCGTGGGTCATTCTCATGGCTGGTGCTGCTCTCTTGATATGGACCGTGGGTGCCGCTCTTCTCTCCGAGGGTGCGGACTACGTCCGAGCTGTATTCGCCATGCTAGCGGTCCTGGTCATGGGTTATCCTTGCGCTCTAGGCATGGCCACGCCCCTTGCCATGATAAGAGGAGGGGGGTTGGCTGCCGAACGAGGAATCCTCATGAGGTCGTCGGAGGCCTTTCAGGTACTCACTAGAGCGAAATTGCTGGTCCTGGACAAAACCGGGACTGTGACCATGGGGAAGCCTCAGGTGGTGGAAGTGGTGCCCCATGAAGGAGGAGACGAAACGAGAACGGTAGAGGTGGCAGCTGCGTGCGAGGCCCATTCGGAGCATCCCCTGGGAAGAGCCATAGTGGAGAGGGCCCAGGAAGAAGGGCTGGAGACGGAGGAGGTGACCGGTTTCAAGGCTCTCCCGGGCAGGGGCGTCGAGGCCTGGTTGAGAGGGCGGAGAGCCCTCGTGGGTAAGCCCGGGTTCCTCCAGTCCTCGGGCGTCGACCTCTCATCCCTAGAGATGGAGATCGAGAGGCTCCAGGGAGAGGCAAAGACCGTCGTGGCAGTTTCCCTAGGAGGTTCGCCTGTGGGCCTCATTGCCTTTGCCGATCTCCCCAAGGAGGATGCCCTTCAGACGGTGGAGGAGCTGAGGAGAATGGGTGTTGAAACAGTGATGATAACGGGAGACAATGAACGGACCGCTGCGGCTGCCGCGGAATGGGTGGGCATAGAGAGGGTTCACGCAGACGTCCTGCCGCAGAAGAAGGCTGAGATGATTCGGGAAATGCAGGAAGGGGGGAGGAGGGTTGTCATGGTAGGTGACGGCATCAACGATGCCCCCGCCCTGATGCAGGCTGATGTCGGCATTGCGATTGGCGCAGGGACGGATATCGCCATCGAGTCCTCAGGCGTGATCATAATCGGAGACAGACTTCGGGCCTTAATCGACGCCTTCAAGGTAGCCAAGGTGGCCTACCGCAAGACCTTACAGAACGTGACTCTCGCCTTCCTGTTTAACGGCATAGGGGTGCCCGCCGCCGTCACAGGCCTCGTTCATCCTGTCTGGGCCATGATCGCGATGGCCGCCAGCGTCACCACGGTCCTGATCAACTCCTTCCTCGGAAGTGTGCTTCCAGGGCGTGACACGATGCCCCGGGTCAAGGTCCTCCGTCTCCAAGTCCCCTCCATGCACTGCAGCGGCTGCCTAGCAACCCTAAGCGACGCCGTCGGCAAGGTCCCCGGAGTGGAGAGGGTCTCAGGTTATTTGGAGGAGAAAATCCTGGAAGTCGTCCTGCAGGGCGATGCCGTGGCCGAAGAGGTAAGGAAGAGAGTGGTTCAGGCGGGTCATGTCCTCATGGAGTAGATCGTCGCCTCCCCCCGTTGACCTGGCCTCAGTATTCCCCCAGAGTCCCTGTGGCCCTGGCCTTCCTCTCAATCCATCTGTAGACCAGGTAGCCCAACAGGGGGGAGAACAGGCCGAAGAGGACGATGATGACGAGCTCCGAGTTCAGTGGCATTAGCTCCGGGAACCCCTCTGGCAGGCCTATGAGGAGTGACCTGAAGGCGTCCACAGAATAGCTGACGGGGAGCCACCGGCTCACGTAATCCACGAGGAAACGCGGTAGGGCGGAGAAGGGAAAGAACATGGCGCTGAAGATCAGGAAGAAGAACTGGACGAAGCTGACTAGGAACTGAGCGCTTTCTTTCAAACGAATGGTGACGGCCGCGAACAGGAAACCGATCCCGAGGAAACCTGAGATGGTGAGCCCCAGGACGCCGAAGGCTAGGAGGATGTTCTTGGCTGGGAGACCGCCGACCAACATGCCTACCACGAAAATCGCGAAGGCAGACATGGCCGCGGTCCAGGATAGAACGGCGAAGATCCTCGCGACCAGGTTGCCGAACTTGCTGGCGGGCGAGAGGTAGAGCGACTCCAGGGTCCCCCGAAACTGCTCCTCCCTTATGGAGAAGCCCACCTCCCACACGGTAAAACTCAGGAATAAGTTGACTATCAGCCCATAGACCATGACAGAGGCAAATTGTCTGCTGATTTCAGCCCCCGTCCCCGGAGCCACGAACGAGAAGGCGGCGAACATGAACATCAGGATTATGAGGAAGACCTGGACAAAGAGGGCAATGAAGGCCACTGGATAACGGGAGAACTCCACTATGGTCTTCTTGGACATATCCCAGAATGTATGGAGGGACTGGAGAATCCCGGGTCGAGCCAGTCCGAAGCCCTTGTGGACCATCAATACTGCCCCACCCCCTCTTTCCTCTTCAACCTCTTCTCAGTCGACAGGAAGATGGAATAACCGAGGAGGGGAACGACAGCGGCGAAAACGAACATCACCGCCGTGTGGATGTACCAAGCCTCGAAGAAATAGGAGAGGTTCAGGAGGGAGGCCCTGACGCCCTGGTTCATCCATGTAGGCGGAAAGGTGAGGGCCACGTAGCGTAGGATGGGAGGAAAGGCAGCGATGGGAAAGAAGACACCCATGAAGAAGGAGACCACCCACTGGAGGCTGTTGATGACGCTGTTGGCCTCCTTGATCTTCAGGATGAGGGCGCCGAACAGGAAGGCGAGACCCCAGAGAGGTACGAGGCCCAGGAGCAGGAAGGCCACAGCTGCGTAGACCTCCCCCCTGAAGGGATTCACTCCAAAGACCAGGGAGCCGACAGCGAGGGCGGCCACGAAGGCGATAGAGCTCCGGATGAAGGCGTAGCTCGCGATCCCTGAGACGACGTGTATCCTCTTGGCGGGGGAGAGATAGATGGATTCGAGGGTCCCCATCTCCATCTCCCTTCGAATCCAGAATCCCACGATCCACAACATAGTGGATACGACGATGAAGACAGATGCCCCCAGCAGCATGTAGAGCTTGTAATCTGCCGTCCCCACATTCGCCAGGAAGTTCTGCCCGGCCGCTGCGTCCCCGCCTGCGACGGCTACCCCGATGAGAATGGGCATTGCGGCGAAGACCAAGGGTAGGAGGCTCTCCAGGAAGAGAGAGCCGCGGTAGCGCGAGATTATGAGGAACCTGGCTTTCAGCACCGTGAGGATGACGCCTAGACTGGAGCGGTGGGAAAACACCGACAGGCCCAAGGCCCTCGTTAGCAGGCCTCAGCCCTCCTTCTGCGCGACAACCCGCGTGTCCACGCCCAGTGACCTGCCGGTCCTGGCTATGAAGACGTCCTCTAGGGTGACTTCGTGGGGCTTGATGAAATCCACAGTGGCCCCATTGCCCACCATCGTCTCAATTATCCTGGGCAGAAGTTGGCGGCTGTCATCACAGATCACCGCCAGGGTCGTCCTCCCCTTGGACTCGGACTTGATGGTGGCAGACTTTACGCCTGGTATCTCCCTCAGATTCTGAACGACATTCTCCTGAATCACCCCCTCCAAGGTGATGACCTCCTCTGTCACCAGGGAGGACTTAAGCTCCTGGGGTGTGCCCAGCTCGATTACCCCTCCGCGATCGATGATCGCCACTCGATGACAGAGCTCCTCCGCTTCGAGCATTAGGTGTGTCGTGTAGAATATCGTGTGCCCTTCCTCATTAAGATCCCGAACTATCTTTCGAAGCTTCCTGGCCGTCGGGACGTCCATGGTCACCGTGGGCTCATCCAGGAAGAGGACGGGGGCGTCATTGATGAGAGCCTTGGCGAACGCCAGTAGCATCTTCTGGCCAGAGGAGTATGTCTCTACACTCCTTTCAAGATAGTCGCCTAGGCTGAGGAGCGTTGAAAGCTCCTCGATTCTCTTCCGACGAGCGGGCTTGGGCACATGGTAGAGGGCGCCGAAGTAGTCTAAGTTCTCCCTACCCGTCAGCTTCCAGTATAGCCCTCTTTCCCCCATAAGCATACAGCCTATCGAAGCCCTGACCATGTTCTCATGGGTCAAGATGTTGTAGCCGTTAACCCACGCGGTTCCGCTGGTCGGGATGAGCAGGGTCGTGAGGCACTTGATTAGGGTGGTCTTCCCAGCGCCGTTGGGGCCTAAGAGTCCGAAAATCTCTCCATCGTAGATCTCCAGGTTCACACCCTTCAGCGCCTGGACTTCCCTCTTCTTGGACCGGAGCCCCTTCCTGTCCTTGCTGATAAAGGTCTTGGACAGCTCCTCCATTTTGATGATTACGTCCGGCATCGTTCCTGACCTAGCTCGATATTATTCCGCCCTCTCTTTAATAGTAAATGGGTAATTGTGACCATACGAGAAGGCTAGGTCTAGGCTTCCTCCCCCGAAAGCTCGCGCCTCAGTTCCTCCTTCAACTCACCTATCCGCTCGGCGGTTTCCTGCACCTTATCGACGAGGTCCTTCCGGGCGTCGAGGCCTGCGTGGATGAGGAAGGCTGCGCAGGCCGACCTGCTCTCGAAGAGACCCGACTCAACGAGGAGGTCCATCCTCTTGATGTCCTCGTCCTTCACCCTGGTCATCAGGGTGTTGGTCCTGCCCTTGAGCCCATTCTTCAGAGTGCGGATGTCGATGGCGCAGATGCCTGCCGTGGCGCCCTCCACCACCTTCCTGACCTCCCTTCCTATCCGGCCAAGATCCTCTGCAAGAGCTACCTTCAGAACGCGACCTTTCCCTCGTAGCTCCATGGTCTCTTTCAGGGCGTCATCCACG
>JAJISG010000140.1 GCA_022848835.1 Thermoplasmatota archaeon
GGGCTGTCTTCTGAGCGTTCACCCCGCCAGGGTCGAGGACCGACTTCTCCACGGATGACCCAAAGAATAAATCCATGCGCTCGTTGACCACCTGATCTCGATGCCCAATGCCTCCAAGGAAATCACTGCTGGAGAAAGATGCCTCAGTCGCCTGGATTACAAGGGGGCCTTCGCCCATTTCGACATGGCCTTGAAGGAGGACCCGAAGAACGCCTATGTGTACTTCTGTAAAGCTGAATCCGCCTTGGGCCTCAATCGTCTGGACTCGGGGGAGATTACCGCTCTCTACAAGGCCGCCCTGGACCTTGAACCTGACAACCCCCAATACCTCGATGGATTCGCCTCCTTTTGTTTGGACATCGGCAATTTCAAGGAGGCGGAGGAGGTCTTCAACCGGGCGGCCAGGATGGATCAGGAGAACGCTCCCTTCTACTATCTCGACTTTGCCGTTAACTACTATCGAAAGGCACCGATCATCATGGAGAAGTACATGGACAATACGACGAAAAGGATCATCGCCAAGAAGGCGTTGGATTATCTTCTGAAGGCGCTTGGCATGGAGAAGGAGGAGGCCTTGGAGGTCCTCCGGGGTTGAATCAGTCCTCCGATGAGGCCCGGGTGCCGCGAAGGCAGGACGTGCAGGTTCCCAATTTGACGTCGTAGTGATCCATGCAGACCAGATGCCCGCAGAAGCGACATGTATTGGCTGCTGGGGAGGCGCAATACGAGCAAATACCTATCATCGATTGTTATTGGTTCCCGGGTCTATATAGGTTGATGCTATCGAACAGACGGTAGGGGATAGCTTCTCTCGAGATGACGATAGGACGTGTGTGGGAGTATTCTATGCGGAGTGCCGGACCACCATGGAAGTGGTGCATCGTGATATCTCCGATGGTATGTCCATAACAGAACGCTCATATGGATGGACCCCCATTTCTATGGCGTGAGCCCTCGAGAGACCGAAGGCTGTATCTTCTGTGAAATCGTCCGCGGGGAAGAGAAGGCCGCAGTTGTCTACGAGGACGTCTCCTTCGTGGCTTTCATGGACAGAAACCCGATCAACGAGGGACACCTGCTGGTCCTCCCTAAGACCCACTATGAAACTCTCTTCGAGATGCCAGTTGAGGATGTCGGTCCCCTCTTCACCAAGGTGGTGTACCTGGCGGCCGCGGTGAGGGAGGCCATGAAGGCCGATGGTATCAACATTGGTCAGAACAACGGGCGAGCCGCCCATCAGATCGTACCTCACGTGCACGTCCACATAATCCCTCGATATCAGAACGACTCTCCCGAGGGCAGGTGGCCCTCTAGAAGACCGGCGTCCCTCGAAGAACTGGAGGCGGCGGCAGGGCGGATAAGGACCTCCGCAGAGGCCCTGCCTACTTCCTCAGCTCCCCGAGAGTAGTTATCCTCTCGGCCTCTGCATTGTGCTTGTGGATGGACTCCTCACTGTTACTCCTCACCCAGACCTGCGTCTGGTCCGGAAAGTCAGCGTACCTCTTCAGTAGTCTAGTGAGAATCTCTCGCACGACATCCTCTACAAAGCGCGGCTCCTCATGGGCTCTCTTTACGACCTCGGCTTCATCCGCCCTCTTCAAGATCTCGTATGTGGGGGCGCTGAGGCTCTGCTCCACCATGTCGATGAGGTCATTGGCCTCGACTTCGAATCCCTCAGGCACCTCTATGAGAAGGGTGGTGCGATTTCGCTGATTGTGAGTGATTATGGGGGTATCGGGACCCGAGAGCCTTCCTTCCAGGTCCAAATTATGTCTGATGGTCTCCATAGCACAGGGACATGCCGTCATCCCCACTACCTCCACCCCTATCGACTTCAACAGAGCGATATCGCTGTCGCGACGCGCATGAGCCGTGGCCATCAGTAGGTAGTGCTCCGTAGTCTTCTTTCCCAAGGGCGTCTGACGCTCGAGGAAGTAATCCGCCTTGGTCTTCACCTCACTGCAGCTGGCATATTCATGCCTTGTCAGCAGTCGCCTGGCGATGTCAGAACAGAGGTCTTCCAGACTGGACACGGGTGCTCGAACGCTCTCCTCGACGATCTCGTTGACGACCTCCAGGTTTCGTGACAGATGGGAACCCTTCATCGTCGATGGGAGGTCGACGTAGATGTCGAAATTGGCTGTCAGGGTGATCGTTCCGTCTGAACGGGTGACGTCAACGGGCTTCTTGACTCCCGTGACGCCGACCCTAGTGAGCTTGAACCTCAGTTCTGCTGGCCAGCTTTGAACGTCTAGGTCGATGGTGACACCCTCCCGTTGTAACGAGAGGGTTCCTTTTAACCCTAGTGTCATGGGACGGGTGAAACGTAGATTCCTAGAGCTCTGTGGGCAGGCCTGGCTCCTTCCCGACTTTCTTTCTAGTCTCCCTGACATAGAGCAGGATAAGGCTCGTCGTGATGATTCCCAGAATGGAGGAGACGAGAAAGGGAAGGGCGACCCCCGGCAGTGGTATGGAACCTAGGGACTCGATGCCCCTTAAGGCGTCATATAGAAAGCCCCCTAGGGGTGCCCCAAAGACAGCACCCACGTTGAACAGCGCTTGGGAGGTCCCGATGAGTTTTCCCCTGATCCTAGGAGGGAACAGGTCCGCCTGGAGGGCTCTCAGGGCAGGCTGGGACATCTGGAAGGCGAAGGACCTGAATACCATGAGGCTGGCCAGCTGGTAAACACTGGCGGAGAATGGTATCAGGACGGAGGAGCCCCGGGCCATGTAGCTCCCGAATACGACTAGAGGCTTCCTGCCGATTCTGTCGGAGATATAGCCAGAAGGCAGGTTTACACCTAGGCCCACGATCATGGCAGCACCGATGACGGTACCCGCAACCACCTCGTTCAGTCCTAGAAAGTCTTTCATGTAGTAGATTGGTAGGAAGCCGATCAGGCTGAAGGAGAAGCCGTTGCCTAGGTTGTTCAGGAAGAGGATATTGACTTGCTTTCTCATGCTTCTCGGGAGCTGGGGCGGGGGGGTTTCCGCCGGGTTCGCTGCTCCCCTCTCTACTCCTGGTTTCACGATGTCTGTTACGAAGCTCTGGACCAGAAGGGCCGCTATCCCGGAGAAGATGGCTATGAAGTAGAATGGAAAGTGGAAGCTCGCCAGATCTCCCATGCCCAGGGGGTTTCTAGCCGTCCAGAGCAGGAGGCCACCCGCGAAGGGTCCCGCGGCAAAACCTACGTTTGAGGTAACCATGTAGATAGAGATGGCAAAGCCCCGTCTATCCTCTGGCGCTGAGTCCACGATGAGGGCTTCCCCCACTGGCCACACCATGGCTGAGGCGACCCCCTGTAGGCCCCTGACGAGGATGAGCCCCGTCCAGTGTCCTGGGAAGGTGAACATGATGCCTAGGACCGCGTACAGGACTGCGCCAACCACGATGATTCTCTTCCGTCCGATGGCATCAGAGAGCCTCCCGAAGTAACGGGCGAAAATGGCCCGGGTCACCATGAAGGAGGAGAGGAGAATCCCGAGTTGGAAGGCGTTCCCTCCCAGGATTTCCACGTAGAAGGGCATGATCGGAACGATAAGGCCAAAGCCCATGCTGACCAGGAATCCCAGCAAGGAGACGAAGGTCAGGTTTCTCCTTTCAATGGAGATCATCCTCTACACCGTTATGGTCTTCCAAGCACCAGTTCTGTAGCGCGCGAGGATGACCGCTGCTCGAATGTAGTACTCCAACACCATGGAGCCCCACACTCCGAGAAGGGCCAGTGGAGTGACATAACCCAAGATGTAGGATAGGGGCAGCCGAATGGCCAGGACGCCCATTGCCGATGTGTAGAGCGGCCATCTTGTATCTCCCGCCCCACGTAGGGCTCCCGACACGGTGAAGTAGAGGGCGAAAGCGGGGATGCCCACCGAATACAGTCGTATCCAGGTGACCGCCAAGGCCACCACCTCTCGATCATCGATGAAGAAACGCGCGAGCTGCTCAGCGAAGGTGAAGGTGATGAGCGCCAGGGCTCCCATAGTGAGGACGGCCAGTTTCACGGACTCCCACCCGCTCTTCTCCGCCTGGTGGGGATCCTTGGCTCCTAGGCTCTGTCCGACGAGGGTCGTGGCGGCCATTGCAAAGCCGAGTCCAGGCAGAAATATGAGAAACTGGATGCGGGCGCCGATCTGGTGAGCTGCGAGGGCCGCAGTGCCGAAACCGACGATGAAGAGGATCCATACGGTGAAACCGATCTGGAGTAGCAACTGTTCAAGGGCGGCTGGGTACCCAACTCGCAGGACCCTCCGGATCATCTCCCCGTCCCATAGAGGACCGGGGACACGGAGACTGAGGGTCCGTCTGCCCCTCAGGAATAGGGTCAGATAGAGGACAGACCCGATGCCGTAGGAAGTGGCGGTACCCACCGCGGCTCCCTGGACGCCAAGGGCGGGAAAGCCGAAGTTTCCGAAGATGAGTGTGTAATTGATCGTGAAGTTTACGAGGTTTACCAGGCCGCCAACGTAGAGGGGTGTTTTCATGTCGCCGGCGCCCCTAAGGGCTGCAGCAGAGAGAAAACTCGTGAAGAGGAACGGTATGCCTAGAAAGACGGTGCCGATATACGACGCTCCAATCTGCACCACCGCCTCCTCCGGTCGAAAGATTCGAAGCATCTGTTCCGGGAAGGCCACCCCCACCAGTGTGAGGGGTATTGAGAGAATGATCCCCAGAATCAGGCTCCCCTTGAGAGCCTGGCTCGCCTTCTGCGTTTCCTGTGACCCTATGTGTCTTGCCACGACAGCCACAGTACCCGCACTCAAGGCCAGCATTGTGGAGAATGCTAGGAATAGGAGCTGCGAGCCCAATGCCAGAGAAGCGACTGCCACGGGGCCTAGCCTTCCAACCATCAAGACATCCACGGTGGTGGTGAACGTCTGTAGGAAGTTGGCCAGAATTACTGGCCAGGCGAGGTGGAATATAGTGCGTCTCAGGCTACCGCGAAACAGTTGCACGATTGTGCATACGTGCAGTAACTATAAAGACTCTGTATACGATTCAGGGTCACATGGAGGAGATCCGGTTCATTCGGGACCACAAGGCCATCCGCATCGCCACCGAATCGACTCGACGCAAGATCCTCAGCCTCCTCAGGGTGAGGGGAATGGTCGTTTCCCAGTTGGCAGAGCTATTGGAGAAGGACCAATCGACAGTCTACCGGCACGTGGAGAAGTTGCAGGAAGCTGGATTAATAGTCCCCTCCGGGGAACGGAAGACCCATCACATCCCGGAGAGGATCTACACCAGGACGGCCAGGATCTTCCTGATCGCGCCCGACACCTCCACGACAATAGACGAGGTGGAGCTGAGCAGGTTCTACGGAAGGGAGGAGGTTACCCGTATGTTGCGAGTACTGAAGAGCCTGGGGTACCTGGATGAGTTGACGCCGGATCTGGTCCAAGAAGCGCGGGATCTACTGCTATACATCGACAATTCCATCAGGGAGGAGCTGGAGAGGGTCACGCTGGAGGAAGAGATGGAGCTTCACACCATATGGAGGTTAGAGATGCTCCTTCTTCTTGTCAAGGCGCGCCGTGACGAGGTTTTTGAAGGGAAGCTGAACGACTTCCTAGACCGCCTCCGTAGCTACTCTCCCACGAGCTGAATCAAGATCTTCCTGCGTCGCGGCTTGTTGTCCAATTCGACGAAGGCCACCTGCTGCCACGTCCCCAGAACGGCCCTGCCCTCGAGAAAGGGGACCGAGAGACTCGGACCTATGCACGCGGCCCTAATGTGAGAATGACCGTTTCCGTCGTGCCACCGCTCCTCGTGTTCGTAGCGGATATCCTTTGGGAAGAGCCGTTCCAGTGCCCTCGGCAGGTCCTCCAACAGTCCCGGTTCATACTCGATAGTGGTTATGGCGCTGGTGGAGCTTCGTGAGAAGATGCAGGCAATGCCTCCCTGAAGGCCCGACCGCTGTATGACCCCCTCTAGTTCGCGGGTGAGATCGAGTATCTCCACCTCTCCCGCCGTCTCGACCTCTATATACTCGCTATAGCTGGCCATGGCAGCAGAGAGTATCCGTAGCA
>JAJISG010000141.1 GCA_022848835.1 Thermoplasmatota archaeon
TATAACCCTGTGACGGTGAGGCATGTACCTAGATTCCTGCACGTTCTCTGGGTGGTCGTTGCCATCTTAGTCCCACTTGCAGCAATCATTCTCGCAATCTCCATTCCGGGGGTTGTGTACGGAACTCCTTTGAACATTTCCTTCCCTGGCGACACAGTCGTACAGTATGGGGCTATTGGCCTATTCGCAATAGGAGGCATGCTCCTTGTGTCTAGCGGCAGGAGTCTCGGTCGTTTCATGGTCATAGACATTGCGGTCGCGGAGGACCACAAACTCATCACCTCTGGTCCCTACGCGAGGATTCGTCATCCAGCCTATGCTGGAGTATTACTGCTGGGCGTCGCAGCAAGCCTGTATATGCTCAACCTCCTTCTCGCCGTCAACTTCCTAGTGGCCTTGACTGTTGCCACATACCGGGCTAGGCTCGAGGAGGAACTTCTCGCTTCCAGCGCCGGGTTCGGAGCGCAGTATCGAGAATACATGGCCCGCACTGGCAGGTTTCTTCCGAAGCTGACCAGGTCGCGGGGATCGAGGCCGCGACATTCTCGCGGAGGGCGGTAATCTGAGGGGCTGAAGTAGATCCTTTGCCCGCGATTTTCAAGACGACTACACCGGGAAGATGAGGATCTGGGAGGGAAGGTCTTAGAGGCGAGGATGGAGGTGCCCGACGCAGGGTGGGTGGCCTTCGGTCACTACCTGAGGGCAACCCCTTAGGTATGGTCGAACATCCAAAGCAGGAGTAGCTGTGGGGCACTGGACCGCAAATCGCCAACGGCAAAACACCTCCAACACTCCTGTCAGTCGCCACCACTCTTCTCGATCAGGGCGACCTCCCTTACATGGAGGGTTCCCGACGAACCCCTCCAGTCCCGCTCTGCCTCTACGATCTCGATCCTCGTCGAGAAATTCGGACCGTCAAGGACCAAGGTTTCAAACTCCCCTCCCTCACCGATGGGATGGACACCATACTTCTCCTCGAGCTCGAAAATTGCCTCGCAGCCCTCTGCGTCGATGATTCTGCCCAGCCAGCTCTCATCCATGCCTTCCGCGTAAACGCCCACCACCATTATCCGGAATCCCGTCTCCACGTACTCCAAGAGAAGCCTACGAGGGTCCTTCCTCCACATGGGTGAATAGACCCAAAGATCCAGCTCCTCGCAGACCCGGTTGACCCTTGTGTACTGGTAGTCGGAAGCTACAGCACCCACCACTACACCTTCCACTTCCGCCTTGGCTAAAGCCCGCTCCAAGGCCTCCAACTCCTCCTCAACGCCTTCCCCCGCTCTCTCCGTTAGCTGAGGGATCCCAAGAGAATGAGACTGGAGACCCGTCCATCGGATGTTGGGGACGTGGTACATCCAGGAATCCTCCTGGGGAAGCATGGTGATAAGGATCTTCACATCCAGCCCTGTCTGTTGAGCCAGGTACAAGGCGTAGTTGGAGTCCTTCCCACCGGAATATAGAGAAGCGAGCTTCACCGCATGTAACCCTCCTTCCCCGTATATAATGGGGGGAGGCCCTTCTCCGCCTCCTTACGCTTAACCACATCGCAGAGCTCGCCTCTCCACCAATCGATCTTCCCTCGGGGGAAGATATTTTGCCCAGGTATGCCTCTGGAAAAGGAACACTGGGATGGCGGTGTCCATCAATCTGAAGAGGATGGCAGCCGAGGCGGCGGTGGAGAGGGTCAAGGAGGGCATGGTGCT
>JAJISG010000142.1 GCA_022848835.1 Thermoplasmatota archaeon
CCGTCCTCTATCCAAGGCGTTGGCCCTTACCCCGCGCAGGATGTAGTCCCCCATCCTGTCCCTGAGAGCCGGTAATGGCCTCTGAATGCCGTCGTAAATGCTTCCCAGGAGCCCGGGTCCCAACTCAACAAGAAGGGGTTGACGTGTGTCAGACACCTTTTCTCCTGGGCGTATGCCGCTGGTATCCTCGTAGACCTGGATGATAGTCTTCTCGCGATTGACGCCGATGACCTCCCCCATGAGCTGTTCTTCGCCCACAAAGATGACGTCGTACATCCTAGGACGTATGCCCGTGGCGGTGATCACGGGGCCAGCTACCCTGTAGATTTCCCCAGTGCTGCTTTTCTCTGATTGCGTCGTCTTTGCCTTTACCGTGCCATCACCACCTATGTCTTGAAAAGATCAATCCCTATGGCCCGCTTCACCTTGCTTCGGAGGTCCTCTTCCTCCTCTCCGCCGACCGCTATCACCACTGGTCGTGGCAGAGAGGTCAGCCTTTTCCTCATTCCCAGAGAGAGACTGGACATCTCGTCACTCTTCAGGACAAGAATTCCCACGCTCTCGTCCTGGATGATCTCTTCCACCACCCTCTCCATTTCTTTAGGCGAGACACCATAGGTCTTTCGGACGCCTGCGAGTTGGAACCCGTAGGCGAAGTCCTCGTTTCCCACCACAGCAATCTCCATTCAGATCACCAGCATCTCCTTGATCAGGTCTGTGTTCAGCCCGCTGGCCTTTCCCCTAGCTACGATCCTGATGTTCTCCACCTCTTTGGTCTTCGCAATAATGTAGTCGAGGACAGGAAGAATGGAGAGGGGATGGAGGTTCGCACCCTTGGCAGCCTGGTTGAGGAGCCACTTCTCTATGGACCGGATACCCAGGTCAAGTCGTGGCTCAGCCTCTGCAAGGTATTGGGCAAGGGCGGAGTGGAAAGGGGCTTTACTCAGCCGTTCCAAGAGGGCTGGCATCTCCATGCTCACCATCTCCTTCAGCTCGTCCTGCGTAAGATAGAGTCCCTGGCGGATGAAAATCTGCCTCTCCAAAATCTCCTCAATACCCCTAACTCTAAGCAACGTCTTGACATTGATGACGTCGATCTCCATCCTCACGAAGTTATGGAAGAGTCTGCTAGGCTCTGGTGTAGGTGGAACAGCCTCCAGAAGGTACTCATAGTACACCTTATCCAGGATATCTTCGTACGTGGCTAGGCTCCTGATATCCCCGAGACTCGCTGGCAGTCCTATCAGGACCAGACCGTAGATGGTGCCCTCTAGGGCCTCGACAATGTCACCAATCTTCTCCAGAGTAACGAGCTCTTCCAGGAATTCCTTCGACAGGCTTCCCGCGGGGATTATGTCCTCCACGATCTCCTGTTCAGTTGCACCGCAGAACTTGCCCCTCAGAATGGTCTTGATGTTCCAGACATCCCACCGATCCAGAAACCTGGCTATCATCTCCCGTAGACCGGACTCCGAGAATTCGATGATCTGGGTAAAGACCTTGGCCAGGTTATTCCGAGTGGCCATCTCCAGAAGGTCCACGCCAGAATAGCGAGTCCCCAGGGCCAGCATCTCCTCTCTGTACTGACCCTCTCCTAGGAACCGGGCAATCTGTGGAATGGACATCTGAAGTAGCTTGACATAGGTATCCTTGGGAAGCAGGAGGGCCTTCTTGGCCTTGACTCTGGCGGTGACATAGGGGTAGTTGCCCCGTTCTATAGGCAGTCTATCTCGCACCTTCTTCATGAAGGCCCGATAAGTCTCCCCAAGCGACATCTCAGCTCTCACCCCAGAGAACATCCGCTACCTCCTTCACCGTATCCTCCCACAGATCCTCTAGAAACGTATCGTAGGTGAGGTCGATACGTCGGCTTCCGTCCTCGCTTTCGATGACAAAGCCCCCGATGCAGTCCAGTTCATCACGAACCTCGCAC
>JAJISG010000143.1 GCA_022848835.1 Thermoplasmatota archaeon
TCCAACCCCAGGCCGAGCTACCCCATTGCCAGGTACCGATGCCTATGGCGGAAACGCGTTCCCCCGTTTTTCCAAGTTCAACGCGTCTAACATGTGTCACAGTTACCACCTTGAAACCCGCGAGTGCTGTCAGCACCTAGATGAATGATCATTATTGCCATGCGACCCAGTTTCGCAACCACTAGTCGATCCTCCGAATTGAAGATTTGCCAAGGGGGCGTGGGTGCAAAGATGAGCCAATCCGGGCTTGCGATATCAGGAGGCTAGATCCTCACCTCTGAAGCTCTCAATCTCCCCAGATTCACTGTCGAACTTGATGCGAAACTCGTATGTCTCATCGCCGTGAACTTCTGTGCATTCTCTGCCACGATAATCGCCCACGATCTTGATCTCGTATATAGTCTTCCAGCCAGTCCTCAGCTTGACCTCCTGTACGATGTTGTCGAAGGCTCGGGCACAGATCCAGCAGCAGAAGAACATCCGCTGCCCGTCGACCTCCTGCCAGTGATTCCCCCATTCGGAATCGCAGAGAGCACAAGCAGCTTCAGGCACCTTCATACTCTCTCGACCTCTCCAACCTGGACTGCAGATACGTATCGAAGGCGTCCATCGACTCCAGGACGGCGGAGCGGACCTGCTCCTCCATACCAAGCTCCTCAGTGTACTTCTCCACCAGGGCCAACGCCTCTTCCGAGTGCCTCACATCTGCCTCGTACCCCTCCCGGAGGAAGTCCTTGACGGCCTGGGGAATATCATCCCTCGAAAATATCCGCGGGTCGAAATATCCGATCGCGGCCCCCTCGTCCCGTAATCTCCTGTTGGCAATCAGCTCCAGAGAGTGCATTGCCGCCATTATCTCCAGCCAGTGGGCCTCCTTGGCCATCCTCCGCCATGTGGAAATAGCCTCCCTCGTCTTCGGCAAGGCCGCCTCGGAGAGTATTGCTCCGCGCTCAAGGCCCAAGGCTTCCCCCATTCTTATGAGGAGCTCGTAGTGGGAGGGGTTACGTCGTCCCTGGCCACCGAACTCCGTGGCGATGTTGTCGATCTCATAGAGCGTGACGTCCACCTTGTCGGTCTTGGCGATAACGCTGGCGCAGGAGCGTACCCACTGTCGAAGGAAGTGCTGGTGCTCAAGCACATATCCCAGGAGGACTGCCCTCGAGGGATTCTGGAGAGCGAGGACGAAAGGATGCGGTTTTTCGCCTAAGAACCTCTCGATGAAAGTCTGCTTAATCCATGTCGCAAGGCTACCGCCGCCCTCATCGTACTTACGAAGCCTCTCAGCGAGAGCCTCTACGTCTATCTTCCGCCTGGTGATGTTCCGGTTAAGCCACATCACATGGCTTGGGTCACTCTCCTCCGCCAGGTCGTAGAAGTGTCGGGCAAGCTCCTGATAGCCTCCAGCTCTGACATGGCCGCAGACGGCGCACTTCATACGACCGTTCCTCACTTGAAATCAAGGCCAGCCGGCAGTTTAAGGCTTGCCCCTTGCTGGAGGAGGAGGCATGCACTGTTGCCAGAGGGGCCCGGTTCCAAAGAGGCGCCCCCAGGCATCTAGAAAGGGAAGTCCTCCGGGAGGCGCGCCCGCAGCTCCCTATACTCCGCTGTGTCGCCGTTCTCTTCTCTGATCCGATGGAGCCTCGTCTTGACCTCTTCGGGAGTGTACGCCCTGGCACGAGCCACCATCCCAACGGTCTCCTCGAAGTTCTCTCCGCATGCCTGGTAGCAGTTCCCCATCCCTTCCATCAGCTCCCGATCTCCCTCGTCCACACCGAGAAGACGCCGGGATGGGATTAAGGTCTTTTCCTCACTGCAATCCGACCAGGCCTAGCCTGCTAGCTCCTCAGCGGGTCGGTGGAACTCAAAGCTCCCTCACAAAGCGAGACATGATGGCAACTTCACCCTCGAAACGCGCTATCGCCTGGGGCGAGTACCATATGTCCGCGAAGTGTGGAGCGCCCCTAAGACAGGCATCCCTGATGTCTGCACCGGAGACAGATCTGAGAACCTCTAGGGCTTGCTCCTTGAAGTTCCGAAGGAGCTCCCTGTTCGGCTCAAAGAGGATGTCGGCGATACTCATCTTCCCATCGAGCCAGTCGGCCAACACGTCCGGCGGAGCCGACCTCACTCCGGCCTCGATCTGAGCGAGGAGATACTCACGGGGCCCTCCAGGTATCATGGGTGTGGTCACAAGGCTGGTCAACTCTTAAGGTTTCGGACGGCCCAGGGTTTCCTCAGGGATGGATCACGGGAACACGCGCAGGTCAACGGCGTCGTAGCCTGAGGCCCCATTGGGGAAGGGCGACTCCTCCGTCAGAGTCTGGTGAGCGCCTCCTCCATCGACTGCTCGGGCCAGAATGCGGTAGGACCCCGACCTGGGCGGATCCCACTGGAAGGTCCAGAGGACCCAGGTCAGGTTAGAGAGGGTCTGTGACTTCAGGACCGCATCGCTCCATGTCTCCCCACCATCCGTACTCACCTCCACGCGGGAGATGCCCCTGTCCCCCGCGAAAGCCACTCCACCGATGGTCACGGGGGCCTCAACGACGGAATCTGAAGGAGGCGTGGCGATGATGGCTGTCGTGCGTATCTCTCCCTGGTTCGTCCAGCCCTTAGCCTGCCAGAAGCCCAGGTACTCTCCCTGGACTAGTGTGATCCTGGTAAGCCACTTGGCGGAGAACATACCGTAGAGCCCTGGGACTACGATTCGAGCGGGGAACCCGTGGCTGACGGTCAGAGGCTCATTGTTCATCTTCAGGGCGAGCATAGTGCTCGGCTCCACAGCCTTCGACCGAGGGATGGCCACTGTGTAGTCGTCCTCAGAGGTGAAGAGGACCCAGTCCGCAGCGTCCAGGGGATCAGCCTCGCCGAGAATCTCGCCTAGCGGGATGCCGCCCCACTTCGCGGTGCTGATCAGCTCCCCTCCCACCTCGTTGCTCACGCACTCCATGGTGATGTACTCCTGGGCATCTGCCCTGTCGAGAAGCTCATTGTAGGTGTAGGTCCTCGGGTGCGAGGCAAGGCCATCCACCATCAGCCTCCAGGAGGTGGCGTCCACCACGGGGTCGATGACGTTCTTGGTGACGGTGTAGAACTCCTCTGTGGGAGTCACCTCCTTAGCGAACATCTGTGACACCGAGGAGAAGACCAGACGGGTCTTCCTACCCACGAGGGCGCCGAAACCGTACAGCGCGGCGCCGATGGCTATGATGGCTCCCACAGCACCGACGATGAACTGGCGTCTGGAGAGGCTGAACCCCTTCGGGTACCTCGCAGACACCTCCACGAGGAGGTAGTCGAGGACCGCGGCGTAGAGGAGGGCACCAAGGAGCTGGCTAAAGGCGGCGGCCCATGGACCGGCGGGCGTCTGCGTGCCTAAAAAGCCGCCGCCAAGGAGGGGCAGGACCAGAAAGAGGGCGATGGTGGCAGGGCCCAGTGTGTAGAGTGCCCCCACGGCCCAGCGCCTCCGAAGCAGCGACTGAAACAAGCGGAAGAAGAGGGCGTAGACCCCTGGGACCACGAGGAATACGAGGAGGGCCACGACTAGGGCGAGAAGTTTGGCGCCTTCCCCCATTGTTCGGATGAAGAAGGACTCCACGCTTCCGGGGATGAGACCCACGGTGAAGTCCACCGCGACCTCAGGCAGGAAGACGCCTAGGCTAGCGACTCGCAGGAGGAAGGTGATGACCAAGCCGGTGACTCCAGCCAGAACCCCTGCGACAAACCTGGGCTGCGAGGCTCCGTGCAATACCCTACCTAGAGCCCGTAGCCCAGCGGCCATATGTGTTTGAATTTGCTCCCATTTCTTAAGGAGTTGGGGTAGAACGACCGGGGGCCCTGGGTCCCGCCTCTTCGCAGAAAAAGCCTCTAACACGGGAGGGGAGTCTTCTCGAGATTTCATAAAGCACTCCTGCAACCCTATATGCAACAGGGACCTTAATCTGGGATACATGAAGCCCATACTTGTGGTTCTAGGCGTCGTCATAGCCATCACGGGCATCGTCTTTGCGCTTCAGGGGGCGGATG
>JAJISG010000144.1 GCA_022848835.1 Thermoplasmatota archaeon
CAGAGGCAGTCATGGGGATGGCGAGGTTTGGGATAAGCACGAAGAATACCTATGGCGTGGCCATGCCCCAGCTCAGGAAGATAGGCAGGGAGATAGGTAAGAATCATCTCCTCGCTCAACAACTATGGTCCTCCGATATCCACGAGGGGCGAATTCTGGCCTGCCTGATCGATGACCCGGCCCTCGTCACCTCTGAGCAGCTGGAGAGCTGGGTGAGGGACTTCGATTCCTGGGATGTCTGCGACCAGTGCTGCGGCAATCTCTTCGATAAGACCAGGTTCGCCTACGAGAAGGCTGTCGAGTGGAGCTCCAGAAGGGAGGAGTTCGTCAAGAGGGCAGGGTTCGCCCTGATGGCTAGCCTGGCTGTTCACGATAAGATGGCTGGGGATGAACAGTTCGAGGCGTTTCTGCCCATCATAGTGCGGGAGTCTCAAGACGGCAGAAACTTCGTCAAGAAAGCGGTGAATTGGGCGCTGAGGCAGATAGGGAAACGGAATCTTAACCTGAACAGGGTGGCAGTTGAGACAGCAAAGGGAATTGGAGAGATGGATTCAGGAGCGGCGAGGTGGATTGCCTTTGATGCACATCGGGAGTTGACAAGTGAGAAGATTCGAGGACGATTGCGCTCGAAAGAGAGACGTGGCCCTCCCAGCCACTGACAGTAACAGGCTTCCTGCGGATAGATGGTTTGCAGGGCCCAGATCAGCGTCTACCATGGTCGTGAGCATTCAACCTCATTCACCGCCCTGATTTGCATATGACCCGATGCGCAACCCAGTCTGTGCAACAGGGCAGAAAAGAGCCTCGATCACCGCAGGATGTGGATCCGGCGCATCGAACGTGGGGCGATCAGGACGCCCTTGGGGAAATTCCTGCCATTCCTACGTTGTGGGCAGGGTGGAGACATCCCCCACGGTGGATTTGACACCAATCTTCTCAGTCGCAAGAAGCGCAAAGACAGCCGATGGCGGCGAGACACTGAGAAGTGATACCCATATCCTAATTACATAGACTATAAATCGTATTCCCCGAACTATCTCCAGCCAAGTGATTTCACCTAGGAGGACCTAAAGAACAAGGTGAAGTTGGCTACACGAGGTGATGAGGTTGCTGCACATTGAATTGGACGCGCCTGTCGAGAGGTTCATGAGGCGCAGCTTGTTCGTCTTGGACCCGGAGGATACCTGCGATAAGGCCGCTCGGGTCATGAGGGACAATGACGTGGGAAGTGTCCTGGTGGGGAAGAAGGGAAAACCGGTGGGCATTGTGACGGAGAGAGATATGCTCCAGAAGGTGCTTGGAGGAGAACGCCCCCCTAGCGAGACCAAGCTCGTAGAAGTCATGTCCGCACCTGTCATCACCATCAGTCTCAGGGCCTCAGTGAGGGAGGCCCTGGAGCTCATGGCACATCACGGGTTCAGGAGGCTTCTCGTAACGGAGAATGAAAAACCGGTGGGGATCATCGCTCAGAGGTTCACCATCCAGGAGGAGGTTGGCTTCCTCAGGAGCAAGGCC
>JAJISG010000145.1 GCA_022848835.1 Thermoplasmatota archaeon
CTACCGGCCATCGTCGACTACTACGGCCCTGGCGACAGTCCGGCGGATCCCTTTGCGGATCTGGCCCGATTGCACTTCTATGTCCGCCACGGTCGGCTCCTTGTGACGAGGGTCGGAGGCAGGCTTGCCGGTTTCATCTTCTATCGCATCTCTGATTCTCCATCGTACGACGAGAGCCGGGGACTATGCATGAAAAGACGCTCTCGAGTCCACCATTCTGCGTCCGACCGAGCCCTCCGCGAACCCTTAAGTAGACACTCTGGGTTGCAACGACAATGGCCTTCAAGGTCGTGGTTTTGCCTGGGGATGGCATCGGCCCGGAGGTGATTCGAGAGGGTATCAAGGTCCTGAAAGCGGTAGAGGAGTCCTATGGGTTTGAATTCGACATAGTGCCCCTCCCCTGCGGTGGGAAGCACTATCTAGAGACAGGTGAGGAGTGGCCCGAAGGAGCCTTCGAGTCGTGCAGGGCATCGGATGCCATCCTCTTGGGGGCCATAGGCTATCCTGGCGCCCACCTTCCCAATGGGGAATTGGCCGGAACTGGGGTCGTATTCGGCCTTCGTTTCGGCTTGGACCTCTACGCTAACGTGCGACCAACGAAGCTGTACGCCAACGTGAGGCACAAGATTCACGATGTAACCAAACAGGTCTGGGAGCCGGAGAAGGTCGACTTCGTCATCGTCAGGGAGAATACCGAGGGCATCTACTCCCCCATCCGGGGCAGCCTTCGGAGGGGAGGCGTAGAGGAGTTGGCTATCGACAACCGCGTAATAACCCGGAAGGGGGCGGATAGGGTCATCCGTTTCGCCTTCGAACTCTCCATGAAACGGACGGGCGCTCCCGCCGATGGGATGAGGAGGGTAACCTGTGTTGACAAGAGCAACGTCCTTCAGGGTTGTCGCCTCTTTCGTGCCGTCTACGACGAGGTGGCCGAGGGGTATCCAGGGGTGGAGCGGGACTACGCCTATGTAGACGCCTTCATGCAGTGGATGATGAGGAAGCCGGAGGCCTATGACTTGGTGGTGACGAGCAACCTCTTTGGTGACATAGCTACGGATCTGGCCTCCGTTCTTCAGGGAGGGATGGGCCTCGCCGCCGGAGGAAACATAGGAAACCGCCATGCCCTGTTCGAGCCCATCCACGGCAGTGCTCCTAAGTACGAGGGTCAGGACGTGGTGAACCCCATGGCCACCGTACTGGCGATTCAGATGATGCTAGAATGGCTTGGAGAGAGGAAGAAGGAGAGGTCCCTGCTGGAGGCCTCTCACACCGTGGAGTCCGCGGTGGAAGCCATCCTAAAGGAGGGGAAGTTCCTTACCTACGATCTCGGCGGGAAGTCTAAGAGCAGCCAGGTGGGGGACGCGCTCGCCGAGAGGGTCAGGACCCTTACTCGGCCTGAAGGATGAGATCTGCGGCCTCCTGAAGGTCGCTAACCATGAGATCGGGCTTGGGGATGCGACCCTTCAATCTCTCACCGCGCCTGTTGACCCATCCTGCCATCATCCCCACCCTCTTGGGGCCGAGGATATCATCCACCGGCGTGTCACCGAGGTGAATGGCCCCCTCCGGATTGCACCCGGATCTTCTCAGCGCTTCCTGAAATAGCCTTGCGTCCGGTTTGTACGCCTTGCACGTTTCAGAGGTCACGAATATCTCGAAATCGTCCTTCAAACCGGACAGCTTGAGAAGGGCCTCCAGCAGCCCGTCATCAATATTGGAGACTATGCCGAGGGAAAAACCCTCTAGGCTTTGAACAGCCTCCGGCGCATCCGGGTAGACCTCTGTACGGGCCCACTTTTCTTGCAGTCGTCTACTGTATGGTTCTGGATCATCATGAGCTCCCACCTCCTGGAAGAGTAGGGCTAGGGCCCTCGTGGTGGCCTCCCTCACGGTCGCAAATCGGTCGTGGGCCACTCGATAGCTCTTGTCCCACCAGAGTTCTGCGAGCTTTTCGGGACCCATGGAGAGGCCATTAACCCGAATAATCTCCTCCATCAGGTCGAGACCCACCACTTCCTCCGCCTTGAAGAGGGTGCCGAAGATGTCGAAGGTTATCAGTCGAGGCCGCCGCATGAAGACCCTCCTCGCCCCATTACGCCTCTCTGGCCTTCTCCCGAATTCTGGGAATGACCTCCTGGGCAAAGAGCTCCAGGGGCTCGATCTCGTAGGCTCCAGGGAAGTAGACCACGAAATAGGTAACTCCGATGTCTATGAACTGGCTGAAGTATCGAGCCACCTCTTCAAAATCTCCCACGAGGTTTCTATCCAGGTAGTCCTCAAGGCTCTGACCCAAATGCTTGGCGTACACCTCCGCCTTCTTTGTGGCCTGGGATGTGTCCTCCGCGGTCACCACGACCTCGTTGTAGCTTCTCTCTATCTCCTCCGGGTTCCTGCCCACCACCCTGCAGTGTTCATCCAGGATCCGCGATTTCCTGGCGAACTCCTGCGGATCTCCGAAGAAGTTGGAGCGGTCTGCCCATTTGGCCGCAGAGCGCAGCGTGAGCTTTTCCCCTCCACCTCCGATTGTCACAGGCGGCCTAGGTTTCTGGACAGGCTTGGGGCTGCAGTAGGCCTCCTTCAGGCGGTAGTAGCGACCGTCGAAGTTAACGGCCTCCTCTTCCCAGAGCATCCTGATGATTTGAATGGCCTCATCCATCATACCTATCCTGGTTGCAGCCTTGGGGAACTCGTAGCTGTAACCGTTGTACTCGTGCTCGTACCAGCCTGCTCCGAGTCCGAACTCCAGCCTTCCCTTGGAGAGGACGTCAACGGAGGCGGCTATCTTGGCCAGCAGGGCCGGGTTCCTGTAGGAGTTGCAGGTCACCATCTGGCCTACCCTCAGTTTCGAGGTCACTGCTGCGATGGCCGTGGTCATCGTCCAGCACTCGAATACAGGAAAGGCGCTGGGCGTTGGAACAGGATGAAAGTGGTCGTAAAACCATCCGGACGCGAAGCCTAACCGCTCAAGAGCCTTGGCGATCTCGACGATAATGTCGTACATCTTCTCAGGACTGGTTTCAGCAGGCAGATCGTAGATCCACCCCTGGGGAATCATGGCCCCGAAGGTGATGTCTCGCATGCGATGGGCATGGTGGGGCATTGATAAGGCTTTAGCCCAACGCAAGGTGGCCCGTCTCGTCCTCACTCTTCAGGATGTTGAGATAGCTCCTCCTGCTGCTCTCTCAGATTCCAGGCCTCCGTCTGATACACATCCTCCAAGAGTGTCCTCGGCGAGGGAGGCCCGGTGGCCTCAGCAAACTGAATTGCCAGGGAGATCTCCTCCTCTATCTCATCTCTGAGACGGGCATCCTTGTCATCATCTAGGATTCGTCGCCTCAAAAGGTAGTTCCGAAACCTGCTGATGGGATCCTTGGATTGCCAAGACTCGACCTCCTCCTCTGTCCGATAACGGCTCGGGTCATCGGCAGTGGAATGGGCTCCCATCCGATATGTGATGGCTTCGATGAAGGTAGGTCCCTCCTCTGAACGAGCCCTATCCACAGCCTCTTTGGCCGCGGCATATACCGCCAGGGCATCATTCCCGTCCACACGCACTCCCGGCATCCCGTAGGCCACCGCCTTCATGGCCAGGTCTGCCGAGGCAGTCTGTACGGAAAGGGGAACAGAGATGGCCCATTGGTTGTTCTGGCAGAAGAAGACCACGGGGGAATTGAAGATCCCGGCAAAGTTCATGGCCGCGTGGAAATCAGAGGCCGACGTGGCGCCATCCCCCAGATAGGCCATGACCACCCGGTGATCACCGAGATACCTGGACGCCATGGCCGCTCCCACAGCCTGAGGCAGCTGGCTGGCGACCCCGCTCGACCAGGAGACGAAGTTCACATCCCGGGAGCTGAAGTGGCAAGGCTGCATGTGCCCCTTCAGGATATCATCCTTGTTGCCCATGAGCTGGGCCACGTACTTCACCAGGGGATAGCCTCTGAGGATTGCGGCACCTCCCTGCCTCAGGGCGGGAAAGATCCAGTCCTCTCTCTGGAGGGCATAAGCGCTGCCAATGACAGCCGCCTCCTCGCCCGTTGCTGCGCCGTAGAAACCTATCCTGCCCTGTCTCTGGAGGGCTATCATCCTTTCGTCAAGCAGGCGGAGGAGGAGCAGGTAACGGTAGATCCTGATGAGGTCCCCAAATTCGAGTTCTGGCTCCTCACCCACGAGGGTGCCGTCCTCGGCTAGGATTTGGAGAGTCTCCTGGGTCAAGGTACCGCTCCACCAGTTCAATGTTCCATCGCTGCCTTAAACTTTGCTGGGCGTCCACGAAGGGCTTGGAATTGAGCGAAGAGCCCCTTGAATTCCTATCTATTCATTGCTTCTCTCTGCCCTCACTATTCCTACAGGAGGATGCTCCTCCCCATATCTGATGAGCCTTTCATGGGCTACTTCCCATCGGCCCAGTAGATTCTCCCTCCTGTCCTCATACTCACCATTTACTCAACTCTAATCTGCCCTACATCGGCAATCGTGGCCCTCTCGAAGCCGAATTCCTTGGCCAGCCTCAGATTGATTTCAAACAGGGCCCTGGCTCCAAGAAAGACCCTTCTCTGGTCTCTGCGAAAGATGTCCCTCGCCTTCTCGAGAAATCCCGTTGGTACGAAGTCGAACTGCTCGATCTGGTCGGTCATGGTGGTATGGTCGTAATAGAACCTCTTGTTCAACAGAGCCAGGTTCATACAGGACATGAAGAATATCTCCCAGGCAGCGTATCTCAGGACCTCTGGACTATCACTCTCCACCGCCCTCTGAACCTTACTGAAATACTCGAAGAATCCGATGAACTCACACGCCTCTCGAAACTTCCAATCCTCCCTAAGCGCCTCCTCATGCCATCCACGAATCCTCTGGTGGACATCTCCCCGGTCAACATACACCCGGTGCACCAGCAAAGAACCCACCTCATGAGGCCAGAGGCCGTCGACATTTAGAATCCGTTCCTTTACTTCCTCAAGTGGATAGACTACAACGTCGACGGGTGTGGAGTGGTATAACCACTCGTAGGCATCCCTGCCGCCAGGATCAGCCACCGCGATGAGGTCTATATCCGAGATGGGGGTTTCTGTTCCCCTTGCGATGGACCCCTTGGCCGCCACATAGAGGAGCCTCTCTTGGTACTTACGTTCCAGTTCAGAGATTACGTGGGCGATGATCGATTGAAACTCCTCAGCATCAAGCGGAGTCAGCATGACCGATGCAATCGATATTGGACCTATAAAACTAGGATGTGTGCCGCACGATTAGCAACATCATAGTCCGAAAGTTAGATTATCCTAGTAGGGCCATTCCTCAACAGTGAGTTCCGCAGAAGGTTCTAAGACTTCCCTAAGAGAGCTTCTACAGGTCTCCAAGTCCCTGAAGCGAACGAGAAGCAGGCTGGAGAAGAGACGCATTCTAGTTCAGTTTCTCTCGGGACTACGGCCTGAGGAGGTCTCACCCGCCGTCCTACTCCTGACAGGGAAGGTCCTCCCGGAATCCAAGAGGAGGGCTCTGAACGTCGGATGGGCGACTCTCAGTAAGGCCCTGGAATCATCCAGCCAGGCCACCCTGCTCTCTAAGGAGTTGACGATCTCACATGTGTTCGAGACCTTCCAGGAAATTGCCAGAACGCATGGGAGGGACTCCGTCAGCAGAAAGAGGCGCCTGTTGCAGGCCCTCTTTGCCCAGGCTGCGGAGGACGAGAGGGACCTGTTGCTACGGTCCATCATGGGAGAGATGCGCATCGGCGTGAAAGAGGGCGTTCTCCTCGAGGCACTGGCCGATGCAGTAAGAGCGAAGCCGGAGCTGGTTCGAAGGGCGAACATGTTCATGGGGGATCTGGGCAGGACTGCCTACGTGGCCCTCACAGAGGGGGTCTCGGGTCTGAAGAATCAGAGTCTGGAGCTTTTCACTCCCATCAAGCCCATGATGGCGGAGATGGCCGATGGTGTGGAGGAGGCGTTCAGGGAGCACGGTGAGGGACTCGCGCTGGAGTACAAGCTTGACGGTGCCCGGATACAGATACACCGGAGGGGCGGGCGGGTCAAAATCTTCAGCCGCCGACTCAAGGAGGTCACCAGGAGCCTGCCGGAAATCCTAGCCCTTGCCCAGGACTTCAGCGGAGGCGACCTCCTCGTAGAGGGGGAGGTGGTGGCTGTGGATGACGCCAACAGACCTCTCCCCTTCCAAGATCTGATGAGAAGGTTTCGCAGGGTCCACGAAGTTGAGGCGGCGGCCGAGGAGATTCCCCTGCGGCTCTACCTCTTCGACACCCTAGTGATGAAGGGCGCGCTACTTATCGACCAACCTTACGAGGCGAGGTGGAAAGCCCTGGCAGAGGCGGTGCCCGTGGAACTCCTGGTTCCACGACTTCTGAGACCTACACTGGAGGAGGGGATGGCCTTCTTCCAGGCAGCAGTTGACGCAGGCCACGAAGGCCTTATGGCGAAGGATCCCGGTAGTCCCTACACACCAGGCAAGAGGGGAAAGCGTTGGCTCAAGGTGAAGCTAGCGGAGACGTTGGATGTGGCAATAATCGCGGCGGAGTGGGGCCACGGCCGCAGGGAGGGGTGGCTAAGCAACTACCACCTGGCGGTGCGAGACGAGGAGGGCAACTTCCACATGATCGGGAAGACCTTCAAGGGCCTGACGGATGAGGAGTTTGGGAAGATGACCCGGAGGCTCCTTGAGCTAAAGGTTGCAGAGAGACCCTATGTCGTCGACATCCGGCCAGAGGTAGTAGTGGAAGTGGCCTACAACGAGATTCAGAAAAGCTCCCACTACCCATCTGGTTTCGCCCTCCGCTTCGCCCGTATCACTCGCATCCGTGACGACCTCTCTTCGGAGGATGTAGATACCATCGAAAGCTTGAGGACTCTTTACGCTAAGCAGTTCGAGAGAAAGGGTAGACTTCGGCGATAGAGATCTAGAACCACCTGACCCCCAAGTCCCCACCAGGGTTGTTCAGGGGCCACGCTGCGGGCTGAGGAGCCGTCCCTATCGAAGAACTAGATGAGTAGAAGGGCGAAGAGGGAAGGATGTTTAAGAGGCTGTCCAACGATCATCTCGGCTAATCGAGCTCGGAAGCATCTCCCTCTTAAGATAACGGGTGTTTGAAGCGACGACTAGGAGGACCTAAACGGCGGATAACAGCATGGACAAGGAATATCGACAGCCATCAGTACCGGGGAGCCCGCCTGCTGGCCGCCTCAGCGAGGGGGTGAGGACCCTACTGGGGGACCCGAAGAAGGCCATCATCAAGCTCTCACTGCCGGTGATTGCGGCAACCTTAATTCAGACAATCTACAATCTGGTCGACGCCATCTGGGTCTCCGGTCTAGGTGCAGATGCCCTCGCAGCGGTCGGCTTCTTCTTCCCATTCTACTTTATGTCCCTGGCCATAGGATTGGGCCTTGGCATAGGGGGCGGATCCGCCATATCAAGGAGGATCGGCGCGAAGGACAGAGCGGGGGCCGGCAGCGTTGCCACGCATACCCTTGTGTTGATGGCGATACTAGCCACCGTCGTCGCAATCCCCTTGTTCACCTTCGCGGAGCCCATCTTTGTGTCTATCGGGGCGGGAAGGACGACGGGGTTGGTCGTGTCCTACGCGCGAATCATGTTTGGAGGGACCTTCATTGTATTCTTCCCGAGTGTTGCCAGTGCAATCCTGAGAGCAGAGGGCGACGTTAAGAGGGCCATGTACGCCATGGCCTTCGGCTCTGTGTTGAACATCGCCTTGGACCCCATTTTCATCTACACTCTAGGGATGGGGGTGGCGGGTGCGGCCTGGGCCACCATAATATCGATGGGCTCCACCTCGCTGATACTGATTAACTGGCTTTTCTTGAGGAAGGACACGTACGTCACATTCACCTTCCGTGGTTTCAGGTTCGATAAGGCCGTATTGAAGGATATCCTGGGTGTCGGTGTACCTGCCTCTGTCATGTTCCTGGCAATGTCATTCACCCTGTTCATCATGAACGTCATCATAGTCAACGTCGGCGGTACGGACGGTGTCGCGGTCTTTTCCACAGGGTGGAGGGTGGTGACCATAGCGACACTGCCGGTCATTGGGATAGGGACTGCTGTCGTATCGGTGACAGGCGCGGCCTACGGCTCGCGGGACTACGAGAAACTCAAGACCGCCTACCTGTACGCCATCAGACTGGGCGTGATGATTGAAGTACCCGCGGCTGCCGCAACGTATCTTCTCGCCCCATATATCGCGGGTGCGTTCACATGGGCGGAAAATAGTGCTCGCATAGCGGACGACCTAGTGCTCTTCCTGGGCATCGCGGCCCTAACCTATCCCGCGGTGGCCTTCGGGCCAGCATCGTCTTCCATGTTTCAGGGTACTGGGAAGGGTGTCAACGCCCTCATAGTCACTGTCATTCGCACTGTGCTGCTGACGCCGCCCTTGGCGATCATCGCGCGGAGCCCATCG
>JAJISG010000146.1 GCA_022848835.1 Thermoplasmatota archaeon
GTCCCGGGAGCTGATCATCCCAAAGAAGGGGTCGGTGTTCCTCTTCCGAATGGAGGAGGACATCACTATCCCGGGGGTTCGGCTGCTTTACAGGCCCGAAGACAGGGTCAAGAAGGCGTGGTGAAGTAATGGCTGTCAAGGAAGGAGACATAGGCTTGGGCCTCGCGCCGCCCTCTAAGGCGTGCGACGATTCGAAATGCCCCTTCCACGGGCATCTCAAAGTCCGTGGACAGCTACTGGAGGGCATGGTGATGTCGGACAGGATGCAGAGGACCGTGACCGTACGACGGGACTATCAGAGGCTCATCCCCAAATATGAGAGGTTCGAAAAGAGGAGCTCGACCTACATGGCTCACGCGCCTCCGTGCTTGGATGTAAGAGTGGGAGACAGGGTGTTCATCGCGGAGTGTAGGCCCCTGAGCAAGACCGTCTCCTATGTAGTCGTGGGCAGGCAGGGGTAGTATCGTGAAGGGATTACCTGGTAGGCAGACCCGTGGCCTCCCCACTGGGGCTCGCCTGGAGTGCATAGACAACACGGGCGCCAAGCTGGTGGAGATAATAGCCGTCAAGGGCTACAAGGGCGTACGCAGGAGGTACCCTGCCGCGGCGCTGGGAGACATCATCGTCGGAAGCGTGAAGAAGGGCAGCCCGGATATGAGGAAACAGATCGTCAACGCCGTCATCGTCAGGCAGAGGAGGCCCTTCAGGCGCCCCGACGGGTTGATGGTCCAGTTCGAGGATAACGCCTGCGTCATAACGACGGAGAGTGGCGAGGCTAGAGGTTCAGACATAAAGGGGCCTGTGGCGCGAGAGGCGGCGGAAAGGTGGCCCAGGATAGCCGCCACAGCATCTATGATTGTATAGGTGATAACATGGCGAAGAGCAGGAGTCCGCGAAGACAGAGAAGGAGGATCTACCAGACCCCTCATCACAGGCGAGGCAAGCTCCTCTCAGCCCACCTGAGCCCCAGATATCTGGAGGACAGGAAGGTCAACTATCCCAGGTCGCTTCCCCTCCGTAAGGGCGACACCGTCCGGGTAATGAGAGGCTCGCACGAGGGCGAGGAAGGGAAGGTTTCCGATGTCGACCGGAACGGCATCAGGGTCTTCGTGGACGGTGTCACGGTTTCAAAGGCCGATGGAACGGAGGTCGGAAAGCCGATTCATCCCTCAAACCTCATGATCACAAAGCTCGACATGACGGACCCGTGGAGGAAAAGGCTCATCGATAGGGCGGGTGAGGAGTCATGACCAGGCGCAAGAGGCTGACGGCTCCGGTGGCTTGGGGCATTCCGCGGAAGAGGTACAAATGGGTTGTCAGCCCGTCACCCGGTCCCCACGCCCTCAATCGTTGTATTCCTCTTCTCATAGTACTGAGAGACATGCTGCACTACTGCGACAACGCCCGGGAGTCCAAGGCGATCATCCGCTCGAAGAAGGTGTTGGTGGACAACCGCGTGGTTAAGGATCCCGGATTCCCTATCGGCCTCATGGACACGGTCTCCATCCCGATCATCGGAGAGCACTACAGAGTGCTGCTGGACGCGAAGGGCCGTTTTCGTCTGATCCCAATTAAGGATAAGGAGGCACATTGGAAGCTCGTTAGAATAGAGGACAAGACAGCTCTTAAGGGAGGGCGGATTCAGCTCAATCTCTCCGATGGGAGGAACCTTCTAACAGCGGACAGCCACGCTACGAGGGACACGCTTAAGATATCCCTCCCGGACCAGGGAATCAAGGACTCCTACCCTTTCAAAGAAGGGAGCGTGGCATACCTGATCGGGGGAAAGCACGTAGGCCAGGTGGGGCACATCGATGAGGTGTTCACGGGGCGGGGGAGTAGACCCAATGTGGTCCGGTTCAAGGAGGGCTTTTCCACTATTCTCGACTACGTATTCGTCGTCGGCAAACAGAAGCCCATCGTGGCTCTTCCCGAGGGCACAGCAGCCTCAGTGGTTCCATGAACTCCATGCGTGACATCAGGATTGAGAAGGTGGTCGTCAACATCGGTGTAGGGGAAGCTGGGGATAGGCTCCTCAAAGCCCAGAAAGTACTTGAGAAGCTTACTGGCCAGCAGGCCATTCAGACCCTTTCAAAGAGTACAGTCAGGGACTGGGGAATCCGGAATGGCATGCCCATCGGCGCCAAGGTGACCCTCCGGGGGGAGGCGGCCGAGAGGTTCCTCAAGGAGGCCCTGTGGGCGAGAAACAACATCCTGGCCGGCTACAACTTCGGTCCAGAGGGCAACTTCTCCTTCGGGATGGCCGATTACACCGATTTCAAGGACATGAGATATGACCCAGAGATAGGACTCTTCGGGATGGACGTCAGCGTATCGCTCCAGAGGCCTGGCTATCGAGTGGGCAGGAGGCGGATCGCCAGGGCTAAGGTGCCCCACAAGCACAGAGTGACCAGGCAAGAGGTCATCAGCTACGTGAGCGAGAGGTTTGACACAGAGGTGAGGGGATAGAGTTGACCAAGACTCGGAAGGACTTCGGAAGGAAGAAGGGATGCCGCCGATGCGGCAGAAAGAGAGGCATCGTCCGGCGATACGGCCTCCACATCTGTCGCCAGTGCTTTCGGGAGACGGCATTTGAGCTCGGCTTCAGGAAGTACTCCTAGGTGATTCCATGAGACACGACACCTTGAACGACGCACTGGCAACAATCAAGAACGCGGAGGCTAGCGGAGAGACCTCCTGTACAGTCAGGCCCGCCTCGAAGCTCATCGGTAGGGTGCTGAACGTAATGCAGGAGAGCAGATACGTCCGTGGTTTCGAGTTCAAGGAGGATGGGAGGGGAGGATATTTCGAGGTCAGACTCAGGGGAAACGTAAACGACTGTGGCGTGATAAGGCCGCGCTTCTCCGTCAAGAGGACAGATCTGGAGCGGTACGAGTCCAGGTATCTTCCCGCTCAGGACTTTGGAGTCCTCATATTGACGACCACGAGAGGCGTCCTATCCCACTCGCAGGCAAAGGAGGAGGGAGTCGGCGGTCGTCTGCTCGCCTACGTCTACTGAGGTGATTGCATGGTGGTAACAGGGCTGGCGGAGGAGAAGATCGATATCCCTGAGGATGTAGAGGTCGAACTCTCCGATGGTAAGGTCATCGTCCGACGGGGCGAGACACTCCTTACCAAGAGACTGTCTCATGCCAGGGTGGAGATAAAGGTAGTCGGCTCTTCCGTTCACATCAGCTGCTCCCTCCCTACCAAGAAGGAGAAGGCACTGGTCGGCACATTCGCGTCTCATATCAGCAACCTGATAAGAGGCGTCACAGAGGGATTCACCTATACCATGAAGCTTGTCTACGCTCACTTCCCCGTAAAGGTCTCAGTTCGAGGCGATCACGTTCTGATAGAGAACTTCCTGGGGGAGAGGCACCCGCGAACGGCCCAGGTGAGGGGGGATGTGAAGGTGGATGT
>JAJISG010000147.1 GCA_022848835.1 Thermoplasmatota archaeon
GGCGCCATGAACGCCTTCAATCCTGTCTACAGGGTTGGCGATCAGGTTAAGGAAGCCCTGCTTGCCCACATGGACCTCACGCGGGAAGAGACCGATGAGAGGGTGGCTGAACTCTTCGACCTCGTAGGGCTCGACAGGGAGATGATGAGAAGCTACCCCCACGAGTTCAGCGGTGGAATGAAACAGAGAGCCATGATCGCCATGTCCGTGGCCTGCAACCCCGACTTGATCATCGCTGATGAGCCTACTACAGCCTTGGATGTCATCATGCAGGATAAGATCTTGGCAGAGGTCAGAGACCTGCAGAGAGAGTTCGGCATAGCCATGATGATCATCACCCATGACATCTCCGTTGTTGCGGAGGTCGCCGACAGGATTGCCATCATGTACGCCGGCGAAATCGCGGAGGAGGGTTCCATAGGTTCCGTGTTCGCGAAGCCCTCGCATCCATACACCATCGGCCTCATGGAGGCCTTTCCCAGTATTAAGGGGCAGAAGAGGAGACTGAAGGCGATCCCGGGTTCCCCGCCAGACCTCGTGAGACCTCCGTCGGGATGCCGCTTCCACCCCAGGTGCCGCTACGCCAAGGAGATTTGCGAGAGCGAGTCCCCCAGACTCGTCGAGGTTGAGCCGGGTCACCGGGCTGCCTGCCATTTCGCGCAGGAGATATACTCGGGTGAGCTGGCGTGAAGGACGACGGGGACGGTTACCTCTGGGATGTGCAGGGGCTTCAGAAGCTGTTCCCGCTGAAGACCGGCCTTCTGCAGTCCTTCATGGGACGAGAGCGTTTCGTCCATGCTGTCAACGAGATTAGCTTCAGGATCCGCCGAGGCGAGATACTGGGGATGGTGGGGGAGTCCGGCTGCGGGAAGACCACCACGGGACGGCTGCTTGTCGCCCTGGAGGCACCCACATCGGGAACCATGCACTTCGACGGCACTGAGATTACTGAACTCGGCGATGCGGAGATGAAGGGCTTCCGCAGGCGGGTCCAGATGATATTCCAAGATCCCTACGAGTCCCTAAACCCCAGGTTCACCGTGTTGGATACCGTGGGGGAGCCCCTGGTGGTCCACTCCGTAACCGATTCCTTGGAAGAGCGGGAGAATATCGTCGCCAGGGCGCTGGAGCACTCCGAGCTTAAGCCTGCCTCGGAGTTCTTTCATCGGTATCCCCACGAGCTTAGTGGCGGGCAGAGACAGAGGGTGTCTATCGCCAGGGCTATCGTCCTGAGACCTGAATTTATCGTGGCGGACGAGCCTGTCAGCATGCTGGACGTCTCCATACGAGCCGGGATCATGAACCTGATGCTGAACCTTCGGGATGAGTTCGATCTTACATTCCTGTTCATCAGCCACGACGTGGCCGTCACCCGGTATATGAGCGACAGAATCGCCGTCATGTACCTGGGTAGGATAGTGGAGATGGGGGACACCGAGTCCGTCATCAAGAATCCCCTCCACCCGTACACCCATGCCCTCCTCTCGGCGGTTCCCGTCCCTGACCCGAAACATAAGCACGGAAGGGTGAAGATTACCGGCGAGATTTCCAGCCCGATAGACCTACCACCAGGCTGCAGTTTTCACCCCCGCTGCCCCTACGCCAAGGACATCTGTGAGCAGGTCAAGCCTGAACTGAGGGAGATAACGAAGGGGCACTACGCCGAATGTCATTTTGCTGGCGAGCTGGGCCTGGAGGCTGCGCTTGAGGAGACCGCCTCCACATGATCAGCTCCCGACAGATTGTAGGCGTCGTCCTGGCAATCCTTGCCATCCTGGGGGCCTCCATGTGGCTACAAGTCGTGGGTACCTACGTCGCCGTCAGCGATGGTCAATTGAACCTCCCGGGACACGTGGATGTTATCGAGGTTAGAGTCCCAA
>JAJISG010000148.1 GCA_022848835.1 Thermoplasmatota archaeon
GCTGGCGGATATGAAAACCGCCATCGAGGCCGCCCGCTTACTGGTATGGCGGGCTGCCTGGACTGCTGATCAGGATCTTCCTGCGAACAAGGATGCCGCGATGGCAAAACTCTTCGCCGCCGACATGGCCATGAAGGTGACGACGGACGCCGTTCAGATTGTCGGTGGCTCAGGATACATGAAGGACTACCCCGTGGAGAAGTGGATGCGGGATGCGAAGGTATTCCAGATATGGGAGGGCACCTCGCAGATTCAGAGGCTCGTCATCTCCAGGGAGGAGGTAGGGGAACTCTGACGAGGCGAACATAGAGGTTCAAGAGTATGCATCCCTCCCTGCAAGGCAGAGGGGCTTACTTCTGGATTCGCCTCCCTGTATTAGTGGTTTCCGTTTTTTTTGTCGCTCTATTTCCATTGTTTCTTCAGCAGTGGTTTCATTTCTTCGACAGTTTTAGCCCGTGGATTGCAGTGATCGCGCTGACAAGTTTGTTGGTCCCTGCTATCCTAACCTGGTATGCCTTCTTTTTTGTGATAGGTATCCTGTCTCCTCTATGGCTGTTGCCAGGAAAAGCGATAGCTTCCCTCTTGCTTTACGCCTTCATCGGGTTCCTGTTTGTAACTGTTATAACACCTTTCGCTCTGGTAAGTCTGCAGGTGATTATGCTCAGCCTCGCTTGGCCTACATTTTCAATCTGGTTCGGGTTGTGCTTTTCCCAGTTGTGGTGTATGTTCAACTGATTCGCCGCCTGTATTCTTGGGTTCCAGACTCACATCAGGAAAAGAACAGAGTTCCTCGCTTCTCGTTCTCTACTCCAATCCGCCTGATCTAGAGAGGAACACTTGAAGGTGCAAATGGCAAGCGAAAACCTGTATGAGAAAGGCGAGGATAGATTCCCAGTTGTGTCTGCTACGCAGCAGCCTCCCTTTCCACGATGGTTGTGATGCCCTGCCCGAAACCTATGCACAACGTCACCAGGCCGTACCTGCTGTCACTCCTATCCATCTCATACAGGAGGGTCGTCAAAAGGCGAGCTCCGCTGCAGCCTAGGGGGTGTCCAAGGGCGATGGCACCGCCATTGGTGTTAAGCTTTTCAGCATCAATACCTAGCTCCCTGGAGCAGGCGATGGCCACTGAGGCGAAAGCCTCGTTAAGTTCCACCAGGTCCATGTCCTCCATTCCGAGACCAGCCTTTTTGAGAGCCTTCCTACTGGCAGGTATGGGTCCAGTGAGCATGAGGATGGGATCCACGCCCGCCACTGCCATGGTCTTCACGGTGGCCAAGGGCTCAAGACCGAGCTCTTTAGCCTTCTCTCTGGTAGTGAACAGGAGGGCGGCCGCGCCATCATTAATACCCGATGAGTTTCCAGCGGTGATCTTGCCCTCTGGTTTGAAAGCCGGCGGCAGCTTCGCAAGCTTCTCCAGAGAGGTCTTGCGGCGCGGATGTTCATCAACATCGAAGAGGACCTCGTTCCCCGAGTTATCCTTCACGGGAACAGGGACGATTTCATCCTTGAACCGTCCCGCATCTATGGCAGCTATGGCCTTTCGATGGCTCAAGAGCGAGAACTCGTCCATCTCCTCCCTAGAGAGTCCCCACTTGTCCGCTATCAGCTCCGCCGAGACACCCTGAGGAACGAGGTCGTACCTGGCGATGAGCCTCTCGTTGAATACCCCTGCATCGCTCCCCATGGGTACTCTAGACATGCTCTCGACACCACCGCCTATGACCACGTCAGATTGGCCCGTGGCTACGGCCATGGCGGCTATGTTGCAGGCCTGTAATGCAGAGCCACACTGTCGATTCACCGTGGTTCCCGCGATAGAATCTGGTAGCCCCGCCGTCAGAACGGCGATGCGGGCCACATTCAAGCCCTGCTCTTCGATCTGGGTGTTGCATCCAAGGACGACATCTTCCACCATCTTGGGATCGATATCCGCTCTCTCGATGACTTCACTGATTACGAGGGCAGCCAGGTCATCCGCCCGCACATCCCTGAGGGAGCCGTTCTTCCTTCCTACGGGCGTCCTCACAGCGCCCACGATCACACTTTCCAGCATGACAGTACTCCTGGTGTCATATTGGACCCTCCTCTTATTAAGACTTCTCGACAACCCTCAAGATAAATATGGAGGGAGGAATGGGATGGCGGTGATTTCTTGGACGGTCCCATGAAGGGCATGAGGGTGCTTGACTTGACTCGACTCTTGCCGGGGGGCCTGGCGACCCAGTTGCTAGCCGATCTGGGTGCAGAGGTCCTCAAGGTGGAAGAGCCCGTCACAGGCGACTACATGAGATACGCCCCTCCTACCGTTAACGGGGTCAGTTACTCCTTCCTGTTAGTGAATCAGGGAAAGAAGAGCGTCGCTCTCAACCTGAAGGAGAGTAGGGGGAGAGAACTCTTCTATCGACTCATTCCAACGGCCGATGTGTTGATTGAGCAGTTTCGGCCAGGAGTCGTCGAGAGACTGGGTGTTGGATATGAGGATGTGAGGGCCTTGAAGGCGGATATCGTCTATTGCTCCCTTTCAGGCTACGGAGCTAGCGGGCCATACAGGAAGAGGCCAGGTCACGACCTCAATTTCGACGCTCTCTCTGGCCTGCTGCACATGAACTCCCGAGCTGGAAGGCCTCTCCTTCCCGCGGTACCGGTGGCGGACATGGCTTCGGGATTGATGGCGGCGTATGCTATCCTGGCTGCTCTCCTCTTGCGGGGGAAGACAGGCAAGGGATCATTTTTGGACCTCTCCATCTTCGATACCACCGTCCACATGAACCTGATGAACTTGGCGGAAGCCCTTGCCGGCGACGAGCCTCAACCGGGAAAGACGTTCCTTACAGGTGGTTTCCCCTTCTACAATGTATACGAGACGGCAGATAGTCGTTTTGTTGCTCTGGCGGCCATAGAAGAGCAGTTCTGGGATAAGTTCTGCCATCTTGTTGAACGACAGGACCTCAGAGAGAAGCATCTAGTCGTTGGGGACGAGGCCATTCTGGTGAGGGAGGCTTTGCAGGCCATCTTCAAGCAGAAGACCCTCAAGGAGTGGAACCAAACCTTTGAGGGTCAGGATATTCCCTTTGCGCCGGTACTAACCGTGCATGAGGCCATTGATGACCGCCATATCAAGGCCAGGAGGATCCTGAAGGAATCTCGCCTTCCAGCGGGGACCCTTCCTACACTCACTCATCCGGTGAAATGGTCGCCGCCGGGCCCAGAACGGTCTGGAGGACCTCCTAGTCTGGGTGAGCACACATTGGAGATTCTGAAAGAGGCTGGTGTATCTGAGGCTGACCTGAAAGAGCTGGCCGATAGGGGAATCGTACGTCTTCAGGGATGACACACTTCAAGACCGACTTAATTTGGGGAGGTTCGTGACGGTCAACCAGCGCAACTACTCCAGGCTAGAAAGCAGACTCTTCCGCAGGCCCTAGCTCCCTCATTTGATACCTATCAGGACGCGGTCGCTGTCCGTTATTCCTCCGACCGGCAATGAATAGATTTCAGGTGACGAGATCTGAAGGTTCAGATAGGGAGAGTGGCAGCTGATTGCATATCCAGAGGGCTGCGAAGGGCAATATGGCTCTCATCATGCCGAAATTCACCGCGAGTGGTTCTTGGCGGACTTAGTAATCCTCTGTGCTCCCGGCATAACAGTTACTGCCTCTCCGACCCTACCTCTCCATCTACTCTACTGTCACATCGAAGATTCCAGTTCCAGGATTCTCTTCCTGAAAGGTGAGGCGGAGAGGTTTCGAGAAGAAAGGGAGAGAGGTTACAAGGGCCAATTTTCGGGACTACCTTGATGTGCCATGCACCTGATTATTTCCCCTTGAACTCTGGCTCCTTCTTGCTCAGAATGGCCGTTAACCCTTCAAAGAGGTCCTCCGTAGAAGTTACGACGCTAAAAGCCAAGGCCTCCATGTCCAAGCCAGCATCTCCTAGACCTCGGGAGCTGTAGTTGAGCAGCTCCTTTGCCAGTCGATAGGCGATGGGGGGTCCTCTTGCAAGTCTCTTGGAAAGTTCGTCAACAGCCTCCTCGAACCCCTCTTCCTCCACAACCCTGTTCACAAGGCCTATGGCCTCCGCTTCATTCCCGCTAACCCGCTCTGCGAGAAAGATCATCTCTTTGGCCTTCCCGAGACCCACAAGCCTTGCCAGCCTCTGAGTTCCACCCGCCCCAGGTATGAGGCCTAGGGATGTCTCTGTCTGACCAAGTTTGGACTCAGCGGTCGAAATTCTGAAGTCGCAGGCAATGGCGATCTCCAAGCCTCCTCCAAAGCAGTACCCATGGATGGCGGCCACAGTGGGTTTGGGAAAGTCCTCCAGCTGCTTGAAGACTTTATGGGTCCTTTTGGTGAAGGCCCAAGCCTTGTGAGCCTTGTCAACTCCCGTAAAGGCGGTAACATCGGCACCAGCGCAGAATGCCTTTTCGCCGGCCCCGCGTAAGATGAGACATCGCACGTCGGAGTCCTCCTCAAGGCTCTTCAAGGCCGAGGAAATCTCCTCCACCATCTCCGGTGTAAGGGTGTTGAGTCGTTCCGGTCTATTGAGAACCAGGGTAGCCCTCATGGATTCGGGGTCCTTCTCCACGATGATCACCTTATACTCCTTTACTTCCTCCGCCTCGTAGCTGTAGAAACCCTCTCCACTCTTCTTTCCCAGCTTGCCATCCTCCACCATCTTCGACAGTATGTCGGCTATCTCGTGTCTCGAGGAGTCCTGTAGCGCCTGAACGATTGCCTGGATACCTATCTCGTCCGCCAGGGCAAGGGGTCCCTTTGGAAATGCCGTTCCAAGCCTCATGGCCAGGTCAATCTCTTTGGAGGGGGCAATCCCCATCTCCACCAACTTGGCAGCCTCGTTTATCGTGGGGGCTAGGACCCTGATGGGTTCAAACTCCTCTCCATCCTTAGGGCGGATGACTGGTTTCGCCTCGCCCCTGTAGTCGTAGAAACCCTCTCCACTCTTCCTCCCCAGCTTCCCGCTCTGCACTCTCTCCCTAAAGGGAGGTGGGACCGGGAGGCCCTGCTTCTCCTGCGCGAAGACCAGGAGGTCTATCCCGACCTGATCCGCCAGCTCGAAGGGACCCATGGGAAAGCCCACTTTGAACTTCATGGCGGAATCTATGGCCTCTTTGGCCATTCCCTCTTCGTGGTGTATCCAGGCGGCTTCATTCATGTAGTGGAAGATGATGCGCGTTGTGATGAAGCCGGGAACGTCCCTTCGACAGAGGATGGGCGTCTTCCCTAGTTTCCTGGAAAGTTCTTGAGTGAGCCCCAGTGCCTCCTCTCCGGTATCCTCGCCTTTGACCACCTCCACAAGCTCCATCATAATGGGTGGATTGAAGAAGTGCATGCCAACGACCTTGTCAGGCCTCTTTGTGCTTCTACCCATGGCTGTTATGCTGAGGCCGGAGGTATTGCTGGCCAATACGGCCTCAGTGGGGGCGAACTCATCCAGTCTCTTGAAGATCTTCAATTTCAGGTCGATATCCTCGGGCGCGGCCTCGATGATGAAGTCCGCATCTTTCGCCACCTCCTGCAGGTCTGTGGTGGTCTTTATGCGCCCCAGGATCTTCTCAACCTTCTCCTTCAGCTTCCCCTTCTCATCCAGCTTCCCGAGGCTCCAACGAATCCTCTCGAGACCTCTCTCAATGAACTCCTCCTTTATGTCATGCAGTCCTACGTCGAAGCCGTGGAGAGCGGCCAGTTCCGCCAGTCCATGGCCCATCTCGCCAGCTCCGACGATGGCAATTTTCTCGATATCATCGATCTTCAGACGATCACCCCCGCGAAGTGTGTTGCCATTCGACGATTCCTATAAAACCTTAATGAGGACAACCCCCAGTGGCAAATCCCTTTTAAACAGGCGGGCTTTGCGTACATAGGTAATGGCGATGCAGGGACCCCAAGAAGGAAAGCCAGAGGGAGTTCCCCCTCATATGCTCGAGATGTGGGAGGAGCGAACCAAGATAGCGAAGAACATGGAGAGGGTCAAGCACAAGCTGATCGTGATGAGCGGGAAGGGAGGCGTGGGGAAGAGCACCGTTGCCGCCAACCTGGCTGTGGCTCTGGGCAAGCAGAGGAGCGTGGGGATAGTCGACGTGGACATCACGGGCCCAGATCTACCAAAGATCCTCGGCGTTGAGGATGTCAAGCTGTACGCCACGGACGATGGCATTCAACCCGCAACTGCCTACAACAACGTGAAGACCATCTCCATGGCCTACTTTTCAGGTGAAAAGGATAGGGCTGTCATCTGGCGGGGTCCACTCAAGATGAAGGCTATCAATCAGATGCTAG
>JAJISG010000149.1 GCA_022848835.1 Thermoplasmatota archaeon
TCCCCTTCAGGAGGTCGTACATCCGGGAATTGACCACCTCAAACGGGAGGGCGGTCATGTCCCTCACAGGGCAGAGAATCCTCATGTCCAGCCTCTTCCGGGTATCCACCTTCACCACATTCATCGGCCTGAGCTGGCCGCCCTCATAGCCTGCAAGGAACTTGGCCACCTCCTCCATGGGGGCGATGGTGGCCGATAGGCCGATCCGGATGGAGTTGCGGCCTACGTGCTCCCGCAGTCGTTCGAGGCTCAGGGAGAGGTGAACGCCCCTCTTGTTGGAGCAGACATCGAGGATCTCATCGACGATGACCCACTGAACGTCCTTGAACCTCCTGCTGAAGACGGGCGTCGTCAGCACTATCGCCAAGGACTCCGGTGTCGTGATGAAGATGTGAGGCGGTTTCCGAGACTGCCTCTGCCTCTCGCTGGGAGAGGTGTCCCCCGAGCGCACGGCAACTCTGATCCGAGGGGGGTCGATACCCAACTCCCGGGCCAGCTCCTCCATCTCGCGCAGGGGCTCCTTGAGGTTCTTGTTGATGTCGTTGGCCAAGGCCTTGAGAGGGGAGATGTAGAGACAGTAGATCCTGTCCTCCAACTGGTCCGCCCTCTGGAGATGGTAGAGCTCGTTGATGATCGATAGGAAGGCCGTCAGGGTCTTACCGGAGCCTGTGGGGGAGGATACGATGACGTTCTCTCCCCGATGAATTAATGGAATGGCATAGGCCTGGGGCTCCGTCAGGTCTTCGAACTTCCTGTCGAACCAGGTCCGGACCAGGTCCTCCATCAGGGCGAGGACCTCTTCCTTGGAGTGCTGTTCCTTAACGGGCCTTAGCATGGCGGCACCTAGTGAAATCATGAACAATAGCTGCCTGTCCTTAAAGCCCTTTGCGGCCCGTCTCCCAGATTCCCGGACGCTCTCTAAGGTGCCTCCAGTGCCACGGCCACGGCGTTCCCGCCTCCCAGGCATAGGGTGGCAAGACCCCTCTTGGCACCCCTCTCTTTCATGGCGTACAGAAGGGTCGTCAGGATGCGAGCTCCCGTGCAACCAAGAGGGTGACCAAGGGCCACAGCACCCCCTTTAACGTTGAGCCTCTCTATGGGAATCTCAAGCTGTCTCGCCACTGCTAAGGAAGCGGATGCGTAGGCCTCGTTGTGCTCGAAGAGATCGAAGTCCTGGATGGTCATCTCCAGCTTCTTGAGGAGGGCGTGGACGGTGGGGATTGGTGCCTCCATCACGAACTTGGGCGATACACCGCCGGTTGTGTATCCAAGGATTCGGGCCAGGGGCGTGAGGGCCATCTCCTCTGCCTTCCTCTCAGAGGCGACTACGAGGGCTGCCGCCCCATCGCTCAGCTGGGAGGCGTTGCCAGCGGTCACCATCCCGCCATCTTTGAAGACCGGCGGTAGCCGAGCCAGCTTCTCCACGGAGGTGTCGGGCCTAACCCCCTCGTCCACCTCGAAGAGGGTCTCGCCCTCGGGACCTTCCAGGGGAACGGGCATAACCTCCTCCTTGAACCCACCCGACTTGATGGCCTTCAAGGCCTTCATATGGCTCTGGTACGAGAACTCATCCTGTTCTTCTCGGGTGATGCCGTACTTTTCCGCCACTACCTCGCCGGTGATTCCCATGTGGAACTGATTGTACACATCCCAGAGGCCATCGTGCACCATCGCATCCAGCAACTGCTCATTACCATGGCGGTACCCCCAACGGGCCTTCATGAGAAGGTACGGAGCACGGCTCATGTTCTCCATGCCACCCGCCACGACAATATCCTGGTCTCCAGTACGGATGGAGTCCGCAGCTAGGGTCACGGCTTTGAGGCCAGAGGCGCAGACCTTGTTAATCGTCACCGCGCCGACCCTATCGGGAAGGCCTCCCAAAAGGGCGGCCTGTCGTGCTGGGTTCTGCCCTAGGCCAGCCTGGATGACATTGCCCATGATAACCTCCGCGATATCGCTAGGATCCACATTAGCCCGCTTGAGGACCTCCTCCACCACGAGGGCTCCCAGCTTAGGCGCGGGAACGTCTCTTAGAGCCCTGCCGTACTTCCCGGTAGGAGTCCTTACCGCGCTCACAATGACTGGGGTAGTCAAGGAAAACACCTACGATATCTGACGTACCATACCGCGATATTTTAACCTTCCTCGGCCGGACAGCGATTTGGCCGATGGGGGGGAGGATGTACGGGCCCGCTGGGATTTGAACCCAGGTCCTCGGCTCCGAAGGCCGACAGGATAGTCCGCTACCCCACGAGCCCGCTAGCCAGTATCGTGAACGGGGGCTTATAGATGTTGAGGATTTCAACATGGAGGGCGGGTGTCCTGTGCCACACTTGGGCGGCCGAGGGCGCGGGCAGGTTCAGACACGTGCACAGGACGCGCCTTGCGCTGATCGAGTACCACGCCACGGTGTCGTGTCCCTGCGAGAGCCCGACGTTTCATGTGTGACGCCTCATCGTCAGTCCAGACCTCTGAACGCCCTCGACCGATGGAGAATCTCCGTTATTCGGACCTCTTCCTCGAGGACGAAATATAGCACGCGGTAGCCCCCCACCAGTAACCGGTACAGGGGCGGGTCATCATGCCCCCAAACCATGCTGATATCAGCTCCCGAACGGGACTGGAAGGGATCTCCTTTCAGTACCCTCAACCTCGCTCTGAGGCGCCCGACGATATCCCGCGGGAGACGCTTTAACTGGCGCAGGGCTCTCTTGGAGAGGAAAACCATGTAGTTTCGAGGCATGTTTGCATAAAGCGGAGGAGAGTCTTACTCCTCCTCAAGAGGGACAAATTCATCCGTTTCGAGGATTCGCCGCTCTCTCTCGTAGAGTAAACGCATTTCTCCATCCTCGATGAGGCGACGAAGCAGTTCGTCGTAAGTCTCTCCCTTGGCGCCGAGACGCTTCAAGCGATCACGGACCTCCTTCGAGACCGGAATCGTGGTCAGAGCCATGGTAGCTTATAACCGTGTATAGATACTTATAGCTTTCTGGAGAATCGTAGCATTCGCCCTAGAGTGCTACCACGAAGCGCAGTGCTGAGGCAGAGTTCACACTCACCGGTTAACTGTTTTCTATCTCGTAGACCTTGGCCCACCTGTCCATGAGTGTCTCCGCGGGCCCTCTCTAACGCCTCGCCTCCAGCTCTGACTTGATGACGTATACGCAGTTCTCCGCCTTCTGGTGGATTGTGGTCCCGTGGAATCGGAGCACCTTCCACCCACGACGGTGTAATATCCAGTCCCGCTTGCGGTCCCGTTGGCGACGATCACCCTCATGGTACGCGGCACCGTCTGCCTCGACGGCCACTCGGATCTTAGGAAAGGCGAAATCCACATGGTACCCTTCTACACAGAACTGAGGAATCGGAGACAGCCCCTCCCGGCGCATTGCCTCGTTGAGTTTGAACTCGATCGGGGACATCCAGAAATTTCCAGCCGTTGTCTGTACCAGCTTCGATTCAGGCAGAGATGCAGCTTCCTTCTGCAGACGACGACCGACGGCCTTCCGTCTCACCCGTTTAGATGTTTCTCGGGCGAGTGAGCGGACGGCCCAACTGAGGAGCCCCATTCAACCAGTCATACCTCTTTGTAGGATAAAGATACGGTCTGATGTGAACGTGGGCAATCGTCCGACCACTCGCAGCTCTCAGACCCGCCTCTCTTCAGTGTCTTCCCCACGGGCATCTACCATGGACTACTCCTCTCCGCCCTAGCTTTGCCGAACTCTTCCACAGACAGATCCGCGATACCGGGGAACATCTCGGTTCGGGCGTAGCATTAACCCCACAATGTCACTACTCTACCCAACCTCCGTTTCAGTATCCACAGCGCACTTCGCAGATCACGAAGGAAATCGCCTGCAATTGTTTTTCGTACTAAACTTAATACCGATACTTATATTAATCTCAGTAACATTAGTATATTGCGCCCAGGAGGCATGATGAAAGCGGAACATGAGGTTGTGATTCAACTCGCGCACGGTCCCCGACGTTTGCAGGATCTGGCGCGTAATTCGGGGTATTCGAAGGACTCTATCTACAAGGCGACAGACGACTTGCACCGATCAGGACTCCTGCGCAAATTCAAAGAAGGCAAGGAGGTGGTGGCAAGTATGAGTCGCACTCCCGAAGCGCGGCGCCTGGCTCGGTTGTATCTGACTGCCGTGTCTCACGGCGTAGACCCGGAGGCTTTCGGCAGACGGAGCTTCGTCGACACCTGGAGATGCTTGAAAAGGACTCGCCGAGCCACGGTGAGAGAATGTGTCGAAGCTACCCGCCTCTCTTACGAGAGCGTGAGGAGAGCGTTCCATTTCTTGCTGAGGTCAGGTCTTGCACGAGCCCAATCCGAAAAGCCCCTGAGAATCTCTCTCGAGGAGCACGATCTGAACCGGTACTTCGAGTACTGCTTTTTGGAGCCCCCAAGACAGACCGTACTCACGCTTGCAGCGGCCCCTTTCATCAAGGTTTATGCCCAGCCCTTCGAAGTTGAGGAACTCCTCCGGGTCCAGAGGCACCGTGTCCTTGAAGACCGAGCCCGGCCCCAGCGACACCCCGACGAAGATCGTAGCCTTGATGCGGGTCGTCGGATCCTCGAGGTCCAGCATCGGAAGCGTCGTCTCGGG
>JAJISG010000015.1 GCA_022848835.1 Thermoplasmatota archaeon
GGTGTCCTGATACCGGCGACAACATCTTCCCCTGGGCGTTAAGCAGGTACTCCCCGTAAAGGTCCCTGGATCCAGTGGCAGGGTCCCGGCTGAAGGCAACACCCGTACCGCTATCCTCTCCCATGTTCCCGAAGACCATGACCTGAACGTTTACGGCAGTACCACTATCGTGGGAGATCCTGTTCACCTCTCGATATTTCACTGCCCTGTCGCTGCCCCAGGACTTGAAGACGCCCACGATGGCCTGCCAGAGCTGTTCGTAGGGGTCTTGAGGAAACTCTTCGTTCTGAGCCTCGTACAACTCCTTGAAGGCCTCCACAACTCTCCGCCAAGCATCCTCACCGAGCTCGATATCGTGCTGGACAGCCTCCGCACTCTTGATCTCCCCCAGCCTCTCCTCGAACTGAGAGCGATGGATACCCACCACTGTGTCTCCGAACATAGACAGAAGGCGCCTGTAGCAGTTGTAGGCGAAGGCCTTGTCCCCTACCATCCCAGCCAGCCCTTTCACCGACTCGTCTTGGAGGCCGAGGTTGAGGACCGTGTCCATCATCCCAGGCATGGAGATGGCGGCACCAGAGCGGACGGACACGAGAAGGGGCTTCTCAGGATCGCCAAACTTCCGACCCACCTCCTCCTCCAACTTCTGGAGATGGTTCAAGACCTCCTCCTTCAGTCCTGGGGGGAGGGTTCCGGTTCGCGTATGCACAAGAGAAGCTTCAGTGGTGATGGTGAAGCCAGGCGGCACCGGCAGTCCAAGGCTGGTCATCTCACTTAGACCAAAGCCCTTGCCCCCGAGGAGCGCCTTTCCCTTACCTCCACCTTCTCGGAAGCTATAGACATACTTCACCGTACGACCCCTGCTGGCTCGGAAAGAGGCGTGATGATAAAAACCCTTGCGGGCAGGTCAGAACCCCATTTTCTCAACACTAAGCCGGGGCCTCATCCTCTCCATGTATTGGTAGACGGAGGCGTGCTCGCTGCCCGTAAGGAGCATCTCGACCGCCCGACAGGAGACATTTAGCTGCACCGTGGAGCCGATGATGGACACAGTATGCCCGTATATCGAGAGGGAGGTTCCCGTCAGCTCCTCTATGAGCCGCCTGGTCTTCCCGTGGGAGCCGATGACCCTACCCTTGAGCTCCATGACTCTGCTTCTACTGTGGGTGAAGTCCTTGATGTCGAATATTCGTAGAAAGGCATCCTCCTCCAGGAGTTCCATGGCCTTCTCATCGGAGAAGCCACGGCCTATGGCCTGTACCACGTCCTTCGCCTTCAGCCCCATGGTGGGGTCCTCGCACGATGCCTCGTCGATGGTTACCTCTCCGCTGGATGAGTCGACGAAAATCTTGACCCCAGACTGTTCCTCCAGCTTCTTCTTGGTCCGCCCCTCGGTCCCGATGAGAACGCCGAGTCTCTTCGAGGAGATCCTTGCGTAGAGCAGTTCAACCACCTCTTACCCGCCTGGCCAAGTCCTCAGGGCTTACCTCCACCCCGATTTTGGTGAAGTAGCGGGCCATGTTCTGCATATCCCTCTCAAACCACTCCTCCGCGTGAGGATGCTTAAAAGGGACGGCCTGGCCGACGTCGATGATGTAGGGCAGCCTCCGCCAAATCAGGATGTTGTATTCGCTGAGGTCGCCATGGACAAGCTTTGCCTGGTGGATCCGCTGTGCGTCCTGGAGGAAGAGCTCAAAGAGACGGTCTGGATCGTCCACCTCCACGTTCCTCAGCTCAGGAGCGGCTCCTCTAGTGCTCCCGAGATAGCTCATGACCAGGACATTTTCCAGGCACCTGTAGGGCTTAGGAACCCGGACGCCATGGGTCGCCATCCTGTTCAGGTTCCTGAACTCCTTGCTGGCCCATATGTACATGAGCCTCCTTCTGTTACCACTGATGCGGGGGAATCTGGGATCCCCCTCGATATACTTGGATATCCTGCGGAATGACGAGGTCCGATAGATCTTCACGGCTCGTGGGCCCTTCACACTGCTGGCCCGAAATACGTTTCCCTCCTTGCCTGTGGAGATGGGATAGTCGATGGTCTCTATGGTGCTGTTACTGATCAGTTTCTGGAGTGTCAGTAGGGTGCGGTGATCGAAGACCTCGTCATAGGTCTTCCTTTCCTCAGCATCCTTGACGCGGATCCTCCAGCTTTCGACCTTCGACTCGAGGAGTCTGAGCACCTTTTCGTCCATCCTCCTCACGGCCTAAAAGATGTCAACACTCTTGGGAATCATCCCCTTCCTGCTGAGGTACGTAGATTGCGTCTTGGTATACCTGTAGACCACGTCCGCTTTCTCATCCTGAAAGCTCCAGGGTTTGACGATTACCAGGTCCCCCTCCCTTATCCACATCCTCCTCCTCAACTTGCCCGGAATCCGAGTCAACCGGGACTTCCCGTCGGCGCACATCACCTTGATATGGGAGGCCCCTAGGAGCTGGTCCGCTATGCCGAAGATCTCGCCCTTCCTATCTTTCGGAAGACGGACCCTGATGTAACCTTCCTCTTCCATTGTGTAACGAATATCGGTGTCATCTATAAAAAGGGGTCTTTCAGGGTGGATGGAGGGCAGGGACGTACTGGGAGGAGTCTATCTACCACTTGTGCATGACGAGGTCACACGTCAGATTATGAACACCGCAGCGGCGACTACCGTGGTCCACAGACCCTGTCGGTCTCCCTGCGCTGATTGGCAGACATTCGTCGTCTTGAATATCCTGCCGCTTGCCTTATAGATCTGTTTCCTCTCGTCCCAAGCTGTCTCAGGATCGAACTCTATCCCCAACGTGGTGGCGAGCATGGTCGCAGCTAGGTCCTCAGCGTAGTCGCCCGAGGTCCTGGCCGTCTCACCGAATGCATGGTACTCCGATAGGTAGCCGTAACCCTCCTGGTCCTTGGGCAGAGCGAGGCCTACAGCCGCGGATATGAGTCGTTTCGGCTCATCCGTCTCGAGCCTGGCTATGACACAGTGGATTATCTGTCCCGGCCTCAGGAGTTTCAACCCATCCTCTCTGGATACGGTCCCGCAACCCGGGGGGAAGATACTAGATACGCTGACGATGTTGTATTTCTCGATTCCGGCCTGTCTTAGAGCTGCCTCGAAGGAGGTCAGCTTATCCTTATGGACTCCCAGGCCGCTTGTAAAGAACGCCTTTGTCGGGATCATTTCGCAGCATCCTCTAGAGCTCTGTTATAATCCCTCGGGATGCGGTCTCTCCAGTTCCCCGCATGATAGACATAGCTTGCGATAAGGGGAAAGGCGATTGTCGCTTCACAGAATACCATCTGTGCAGATCCACGGTCGACCTTACCCCAGGAGTGTGCCTCTCGTAGGGTGGAACCGGAAAGACTACCATCTCTCTCATCAGCCACGGTTATCTGTACTGCGTACTTGTGCATACTAACCGCCTCACCAAGAATGCCTGCAGCCACCGTCACGTCCTGGGCGAAGTTCTTTGGCACTCCACCACCGATAATCAGCAGGCCGGTCTCTGCAGCCAGGGTCTTGATTCTCGTTAGTTCACGGAAGTCCTTTACACTGTCTATCGCTATCGCCTTCTCGCCGTCTCTCTTTGACTGATGGTAGACCAGACCGAAGCCCGCACTACAATCGGAGAAGGCAGGCACGAAGATCGGAATCCCCTTCTCGTAGCATTCCAGGACGACCGACTCTGGGCGCTCCCCACCTTCGGACAGCGATCTCCCCATCTCTGCGATGAATTCTCTTGAGGAGTACGATCCAGGTGGCAAACCGTCTGCAATTCGTGCCACGGTCATGTCACACTCTCTCAAGTCGTTCTCATCGATGAGGGTATCGTATATTCGATCTATCATCATCCCTCTGAGCATTTCATCGTCAGCTAGAGGCGTACCCCTGTAGTGGCTGAACCCCAGAGCTTCGAAGAAATCTTGATCGACGATGACCGCGCCACTCGCCACGACGACGTCGACCATGTTGTGGCTAACTAGCTGGTGGACAGCTCTCTTCAAGCCGGCACTGAAGATGGAACCAGAGAGGCAGAGGATGATTGTGCACTCACTGTCAGAGATCATCTGATCATATATCTTCGCCGCTCTGGCCAGATTCCTGGCCTGAAAGGACATATCCTCAAAGGCCTCGATTATCGGCGTGGAGTCGAAGCTGTCGATCTCGATGTGCTTTACTTCCCTGCTCAACAGGTCCTCTCTCCTCATAAGGTGGGCCTCCCAGACTGCAGCGGCTTCCGCGTCCAGCTCTCCGTAGCGGGTGCCGACTTAACCTTAACTTTCATCCGTTCAATCTCCAGAGTCACCATCATATGTCACCTTAAGCATTGATGAGATTTCCCCCAACTCTGGCATC
>JAJISG010000150.1 GCA_022848835.1 Thermoplasmatota archaeon
ATCGAAGCCGAGGGCTTTGACACGGTAACCCAGGAGATGTCGGAGTTCGAGAAGTGTGAAGGGGGCTTGACTTGTCTCTCTGTCGTCTTCTGACCTGGGCTACGCCGAGTGGGAAAGACGACCCTCATGCACAAGATGGTCCAAGACCACATCGAAGAAGGATTGAATCCCCGTCGCGTGCTGTACTTCTCCTTCGACGAGTTCCGGGAGTTGGAACTCCTCTCTTAGCTTTTTCGCATGGATATCAGCGGATATATTGCATCTTGGTCAAGGGCTTCCTGCACCACAACTCTGGGAAGAAGACCGTCGTGCGGGCCATCCCGCGTCATGTCTGGGAGGAGAGGGAGCACAGTACCTAGAGCGAGCGGGGCCTTGTGGGCACTTCATCGATAATGTCTCGAACAGGATGAAGGTCTGGGGCCACGAAACGCTGACCTGGCATCCCTGCTGTGGGCTCCGGACCTACGCCAGGCTCACGCCTTCAACAGCTCTTTCCGGGCGAGGACCTTCTCCACATCAGTCTCTGTTCCCAACTCGGTAAAGAGGTGCAGGGCCTCGTCAAGGACCGCACCGGCCATCTCTCTGTCCCCCTTCCTCTGATGCATCATCCCGAGTTCGTACAAGGTTTTTGCCAGCTCGTAGGGCCATCCAATCCGCTTCCACACATCGATGCTCCTCTCAAGCATCCCCTGGGACTCGTTCCACTCGCCTCGCTGGAGGGCGATGAGTCCCCGCGTTCGATCGGCGTAGGCTTGCGCCCACTCCTCGGAGATCTGATCCGCGAGATTCGCAAGCTCCTCCAGGTACGCTGCCGCCCGCTCCAGCTCCCCTGTGCGCAGAGCGACCTCAGCGAGGAGCGACACGGGCAGCACCAGCTGAGGCACATAGTCGACGTGGTCCCCAGCCTCCCTTAGAATCTCGTGTGCGGTTGTAAGGTGTCTCTCCGCCTCCCGGTAGTCCCCCTTCTCCAGGCCGAGCCGGCCAAGGCTTACGTGGGGCGTAACGAAACTCGCCTCCTGGAGATGGGTGGCGCTGCGGAGCGCTGCCTTCAGGCGTTCCTCACTGTCACCCCATCGTCCCTGGAATAGGTCCAAGAGGCCGAGAACGACGAGGGGGTAGATGACGCCGTGGAGCTTGCACTTCACAGGCGCGCCCTGGATGGCCTCCGCCAGGTCGGCCACCTTGTCCCAGGATCCAGTCGGCAGGTAGCCAGAGTAGGCAAGTTCGGCCTGGAGACACTCCTGATAGGCGAAATAACCGGCCTCTCGCACGTACTCCAGCCCTTCCTCGAAGACCTCGATGGCTCGATGGGCATCGCCCTTGACCTCGGCATGGGCCACGCCGATGTTCACAAAGGCCCGCGACGTGGCGTCGTAGCTGTTGTGTTCCCGGCCAATCTCCAACGCTTTCTCCAGGTACTCGAAAGACCGTTCCTTCTCATGGGTTGGGAGGAGAAAGGCCAGGGTCTGGTATGCGTGGGACTCCACTTCGTGGGCCCCGAGCTCCTCCGCCAGCTGGAGCGCCCTTTCACACATGGAGATGGCGGTGGAGGGATCCTCCCCGCTGCGCCAATGGAGACGGCCGATGTCGTGGTAGAGACGGGCAAGTTCAACTCCGGGGGGCTGCTCCTCCAGGATGGTACGCGCCCTCGTGTAGAACTCCAGCGCCTTCCCTTGGTCGTACTTTTCCATGAAGTGGGCGTATCCCACCTTGCGAAGGACCTCTCCTAGGGGCAACTTCTGGGCGAGGTCTTCGTAGATGCCGGCTGCTTTCGTCCAATACCCCAAGGCGGCGTCCGCATCGCCCAGGTACGAGGACTCATCTCCAAGCTGCTCCAGGATCTGGACGTGGAGGGTGGGGTCGCCCTCCTCCTCCATCAGTTCGAGGGCGACGCTGAGGTTCCGGATTGCCTCCTCGTGGGCGTACACCTTGGAGGCCCTCTCCCCCGCGCGGACGGAGTAGTCGAGGGCCTTCTCCACGTCGTCGCCTCGCACGTAGTGATAGGCCAGAACGGCGGCCTGCCGGTCCTCCTCACCCTTGGAGGCCTTCTCGAGGGCATGGGCAACCTTTAGGTGGTGGCGCCTCCGGCGAATGAGGCTGAGTCCATCATACAGGACGTCTCGCACCTGGGAGTCCGAGAACAGGAAGACCGATCGACCCGGGGCGAGCGGCTTCTCCTCGATGAGGCGGGCGCGGAGGGCGGCCTCCAGCAGGGTCAGGAGGCGATCCTCATCCAGTCCGCTGACCTGCTGGAGCACACCGAAGGGGAACTCCTTCCCGATGACGGAGGCAAGGGCCAGAACCTGGTTGCAGTCGTCGTCAAGACGGTTCAGGCGCTGCCGGACCACGGTTCGAACGCTGGAGGGAATTCGAATCTCAGAGATGGGCCTCCGATCCCATCGATCCTCCGTCTTGTACATCACCCCTTCCTCGACCAGAGAGCGAAGGACCTCCTCAACGAAGAAGGGGTTGCCCCCCGTCTTCTCGTATACCAGGTCGCGAAACTCCGCGCTGACCTCCTCATCACCGAACGTTTCCGCAATCATCCGGGCCACGTGGGCGGGATCGAAGCG
>JAJISG010000151.1 GCA_022848835.1 Thermoplasmatota archaeon
CAAAGCACTCTCACGCCGATTCCGCTGCTGTCACCCACGTATATGGCATCGAGCATGCCGTTCTTCAGCAAGAAGACCTCCTGCTTCTGATTCTCGAACCGGGCCTCCGCATAGGTGGCCCCCTTCTGTTGCGCCAAGTCAACAGCCAGATCCACGACCTCGAAATCCGTCAAACCACATCCTCCGCCGAATCAGCGTCGTGGCTAGCCCATCTCCCAACTTAACCCTTCCGACAAGCAGGCAAACGGCCATCGACGATGACCCACAATGATTTCAAGCGTTTATACCATTAAGAGTCGGGGAGCGAAGTGCTCGAATTCACGGTATCTGCGCATCTGGAGCGGGACGGCTACGTTGTGTTGGATGAAGCCACGGCTAGCTTTCTCAATAGCCTGGAGGAGACGGAGAACGTCAGGAAGGCCCTCTCCTTGAGTTCCCTCACACGCGATAAGATTCGTCGCTGGCGAGAAGGGGTACGCGATGTCTTGGGCTCGGACCCACTGAAGCAGGAGGGTCGACACCTCGTCCTCTCTGACACTGGTAGGGAGCTGCTGGAGGAGTATGAGAGAAAGAGCTCCGCCTTGAGGGTCCACCTGGCGTCTGACTTCAGGGTGCCATTGCTAGCAGTGGACGGGCTCCTCCTTCAGGATGACAGGCTCGTCGCCATAAAGAGAAAGTACTACCCCTTCCGGGCTAGATACTGTCTGCCTGGAGGGATTGTGGAGTATGGCGAGACTGTGGAGGAGGCCGTGGTGAGAGAGGTCTATGAGGAGACGGGGCTAAGAACAGAAGTTGTTTCATTGGTGGGTGTCTACTCTGACCCGGATCGGGACCCTCGAGGTCATGTGATCTCTCTTGCTTTCGCGCTCGAGGTGATTGGAGGGGAGCTGCTTTCAGGCTCTGATGCCACCGAGGTAGGCCTCCTAGATCTCGATTCCCTGCCCGAAATAGGGTTCGATCACAACACGATAGTGGACGACTTTGTGAGGCGGAGGCTGAGTTGACCCCCCTGTCATCATGCAGCGGAGGCCTTCTGCCTCGGGGCGGCTAGGTATCCAATAAACGCGACGGCCACCGTCGTCAGGGTGAAAGCCAAGATCGCCGCCGGTTCGGTCAATAGACCTGGCAAAGACAGCGCAAAGGCGATACCTAGGGCCAAGAACCGGGCCGCAGATGCTGTAGCGCCGGCGGCCAAAGCAGCTCGCGGGCCCACCTTTATACCGACACCTATGAGAAACAGTATCAGGAGAATCAAACTGGAGTTGGACATCCACACCGTTCCTAGCACATCGGGGGATCCCAAGGAGAAGGGCAGAGTGAGAAAGGCTATGACGGCGGAGATGCTGGCCGTGAGAACCCTTATGCCAAGGCCATAACCGTAGAGCTGTACATAGGACCTAGCCGTCTCCCTGGGTGCTACCATCTTCTCGATGACCGCATCGATGTCACCGTCTTCCGCTTCTGTTCGTGACACAATGTGGGATCTCAGCTCCATAAGGACATCCTGCCGAAGCTTTTTGGAAAGTCCCATCAAGTGTCTGGAAACCTGACCGAGGTATCTGTCCAGGGAGTTCATTTCCTCCCC
>JAJISG010000152.1 GCA_022848835.1 Thermoplasmatota archaeon
TGGAGGACCTGGAGGCCCACCACGGCAGTCTGAGCAAGCTCGTCCGCATCGACGTGGAGGACAAGCTGAAGGAGGGAAAGCTGAAGGCGGTCATTTCCTCCACCTCCCTGGAGCTGGGGATCGACATAGGCTACATCGATCTTGTGTGCCAGATCGGGAGCCCCAAGTCCATCGCGAAGGGACTACAGAGGATAGGCAGGGCGGGCCATGCCTACGGCGATGTAAGTGTGGGCCGCCTGATCGTCTTGGACAATGACGACCTCCTGGAATGCGCGGCTCTCGTCAAGGGCGCGTACGAGAATAGGATTGACCGGGTGGACATCCCGGAGAACTCCCTGGACGTGTTGGCCCAGACCCTGGTTGGTCTGAGCCTGGAGAGGCGTTGGGAGATCGAGGAAGCATATGAGTTGGTCAGGCAGTCCTACTGTTACCGCCATCTCCCCAGGGAGGACTTTCTGGCGGTCCTGAGGTATCTCTCCAGCAGGAACCCCGACGTCAGCGTTTACGCCAAGATCTGGCTGGATGAGGAGGAGGGCAGGTTCGGCAGAAAGAGGGGGAGCCGGATGATCTACTTCACCAACGTCGGGACCATCCCGGAGGAGGGGAGCTACCGCGTTTTCACCCAGAGAGGTATCCCGATCGGACGGCTGTCGGAGAAGTTTGTGGAGTACCTGAGTCGAGGCGACATCTTCGTCCTCGGGGGGAGGACCTACAAGTTCGAGAGGGTTCGCGGCATGAAGGTCTACGTCATGGACGCATCCGGCAGGCGTCCAACCGTTCCCTCATGGACCGGGGAGATGCTGCCGAGGAGCTTCGACCTCGCGCAGCAGGTCGGCCGTCTTCGAAAGGAGATCATGAAGGTCACCGACCAAGAAGGGGAGGAGACGGCCCGTGATTGGCTGATGGAGGTGGCCCGAGTGGACAGGGGCTCGGCTCGGAGTACCGTCAACTACCTCCTGGAGCAGAGGGCCATCATCCCCTACATGCCGACGGACGACCAGTTGCTCATCGAGGGATACATCGACGTCAAGGGGAACAGGAACGTCATCTTCCACTACTGCTTCGGGCGGAGGACCAATGACGCTCTTGCCAGAGCCTACGCCTTCGCCCTCTCCAACGCCCTCGGATGCAACGCCCGCATCTCGGTGACGGATGACAACTTCATGGTGACAGTACCGAAGAGGGTGGAACTGGAGGATGTTGTGGGCCTCGTCACGAGCGGGGACCTGAGGGACCAGTTGATGCGGTCCGTGAGGAACACGGAGCTCTTCAAACAGCGGTTCCGACACTGCGCTACCAGGAGCTTCATGGTTCTGAGGAACTACCGCGGTCACGCGGTGTCTGTCGGAAGGCAGCAGTTACGCTCCCAGAAGGTGCTGGATTGGCTGCACGATCTGGAGAACTTTCCAGTGATCAAGGAAGCCTACAACGAGATTCTCAACGACGTCATGGACCTTCGTCACGCCGAAGGGGTTCTCAAGGGGATCGAGGAGGGCGGGATAAGGGTGAGTGTCTCCCCATGGTCCAACATCCCCTCGCCCCTGGCTCACAACGTCGTCCTACTCGGCATCAGCGACATCGTCCTGATGGAGGACAGGAGCGCCCTACTGCGCGAGCTGCATCGACAGGTCCTCAAGAGGGTGGTTCCGGAGGAGCAGCTCCAGGAGGTGCAGTTTACAGAGCAGCAGGTGCAGGAGCACTTCCAGGGGAAGTTGCCCAGCGTAGCCACCAAGGGGGACGCGCTTCGCGCCTTGGAGAAGGCCGGCGCCCTCAACCTCCTCCAGCAGAGGGGGCGCAACATCTACGACTACTGCGTCGTGGAACCGGAGACGGTCAGGAGCTGGTGCGATGAGCTCATCCAGAAGGAGAAGGTTGCCCCCGTCTGGACCCCGAAAGGGGTCCTGTGGTGTCCGACGGAGGAGGAGGCTACATACGCGGCCGTCTATGCCCGGCCTTCCCGTCGGAGGGCGCTCGACAGGAGGATTCTGGCCCTCCTGAAGGAGAGGCACCTTACGGTCAAGGAGCTGTCCAAGGAGCTGAAGGTCCCCAGGGTGGAGCTGAACGACTCCATCAGAAGGCTCGAGAGGGCCTATGTAGTCGCTCGCATCGGTCTGTCGTATCCCGCCTACCGCCTTAGGAAGATGGAGACCGTGGATTTCGAGAGGGCAGTTGACCGCCTGACCACGCGCCTCCTGGGCCTTTTGGGCCCCATGACCTCGGAGGAGCTGGCCCACGAGCTCGGGCTGAAGAAGGAGCTGTTACTGAATGCCCTCAATGGCATGGAGAACGAAGGTGTGCTGTCGTCAGGACACTTCATCGTGGATGAAGACTATCAGTACATGCTCTCCAGGGACCTTCGTGACATGGAGTTCAGGGGGGAAGAGAGGCCCACCTTCGAAGAGGATGCCGTGAGGGAGTTCCTCCGAAGAAAGCAGTTCAGACAGCTGGGGAACATAGAGGGATACTTCGAGCTCTTCCAAGAGGCGGGGATGGTCTACGATGTCTTCCAGAGGGTGAACGACTTCAGCATGGAGGAGTGGTACCGTCTTCGCCGTGAGGGAAGAATTCTGGAGGGAAGGTTTCTCGCTGGCAGGGTGCGGTACATCAGGAGGGCGGATGCACCCCTTTTCGCCTCGGCTTACAGGCGATATGACCTCAACGGCTTCGAGCGGGAGCTCCTCGATCTGATTACCACTCATGACGGTCTCGACATGGAGCATATCGTGAACTCTCTCGACGAAGAGAGGGCCGTGGTAAAGGAGGCCGTGCGCACTCTGGACAGGAACCTGTTCATCATCAGAAAGTTCACCGGAACGGATGCCTGGACCGCGAAGAACATCTACATAGGCTTCAACCCGGGACCTGAAGTAAGAGCTGCGCAGGAAAAAATCGTTAGGCGGTTTCTAAGAGGGTACGGTCCGGTGACCTTCGCCGGCGTAAAAGGCTATACGGGATTCCCCTTGGCCGAGGTGGAGGGGATCCTTGACCGTCTTCTGCGGGAGGATATTGTCGCCAAGATCCTGGTGAGAGGGTCAGAGGATGCTGAGATGTACATCCTGACGGAGGAGCTGAGGGTCCTGGAGGACGTCCCGGAGGATGGTCACTCCGACAGACTCCGCATCCTCTCCCTCTACGACCCTTGGATCCAGCCTATGTGGGCGGAGGTGAGCAGCCGATTCGGAGAGGGTTGGATATATCCAGTGGTGAAGGACGGGAAGCTGGCGGGGATAGTTGAGAAGTGGCAGATGAGTGGCTGTGTCGAGATCAGGGAGATCGAACTTGGAGATCCCTCCCTGCTGCCCGAGCTGTTGCTCGCCATCCAGGAGATGATGTCATTCTACAATCAGCTGGGCTATGAAATCGTCAGGATAACCCGTGCATTCGGAAAGCCGGTCACGGAGTATGAGGATCTGGACCTCTTCCATCAGGCGGGCTACCATCTGCTCTCAGACTTCCTCGCCTGGGGTGATCTGGTGCCGGAACAGTACACGTGGGAGGAGGTCCTCAGCTATGTCTTTTACAGGCAGGGTCTGTACCCAGAGAGGAAGTTTCAGGATGTGTTCGAGGCGGTGGACACTCTCGGAGGCGTTCGATCTGATTTCGAGGCGCTGCTGAAAGTTCAGAGGTTCACACGCCTCGAGGATCTCTTCAGGAGGGGTCTCGTGGTGAAGGGCCTCGTCATCCCTGACTTTCTGACATACACAACCGAGAGCGACCTAGAGCTCTACATGGTCGCCAAGGCGGTGCCTCTGGACGAGGAGATGGAGGAGGTCTTGGAGGTGTTGAAGGAGAATGAACCCATCTCGAAGGGACGTCTGATGGCCTTCTCTCCCCTCCAATACGAGGTCGCCGAGGGGGCCCTCAGGAGGCTTTACAAGGCTCTTCGGGTGATCAGGAACTCAGAGGGCAAGTACAGGAGCGTCGGGAACCCCAGGATGGACTCTAGGGAGGCCAGGAAACGGGTGTTGAGGCGGATTCTGGAGAACTTCGGTATATTCAGCGCAGAGAACCTCGGTGCATACACCCGTTTCGCCTTCAGCATGGCAGAGATCAGGTCCCTGCTGAGGGACCTGGAGGAGGAGGGCCTACTGATCAAGGGCTTTCTCGTAGAGGGTGAGCCCACGGTTTTCTGGGCCCTTAAGGATAATGACCTTGGAAAAGTGATGTTCGACGGAAGTTTCATTTTGACACCCCGAGACAACCTGAGCTTCTACCTACGATCCTTCCTTCAGGAGAGGTGGAGGATGGGCGTGTGCTACGCGGTCTTCGACGGCCCCCGGGTCATCGCCGCCTTTAAGGCCAGGCAGAGGGGTGATGACCTAATTATCACGGAGTATGAGGGGGATGCAAGAGCTAGGGAGCTGCTGAGATCCTTCTCCCTGAAGAACGACCTGAGGGTGAGAGAGGACGCTGGCGTGCTGGACGAGTGGGAGATCATACAATGGTACGAGAGGATGTACGGCGGCTCTGGCGACTCCTAGGGCTCTACGATGGCGGTGACCTCGATTTCCACCAACATGTCCGGATGGATGAGGCGAGAAACCTGCACCATGGTCGTGGCTGGCCTCGCGTCACCGAAGAACTCCCGATGAGCTCTTCCATACTCCTCCCACATCTCGATGTCCGTGACGTATAACCTTGTCCTGACGACGTGTTCGGCCCCAGCTCCAGCCTCCTTGAGAGCTCTCAACACGTTCTCAATTGCATGCCTCGTCTGTTGATAGGGGTCCCCCCTGGCAACCACCCTCCCCTCTGAATCTGTGGCCGTCGTCCCAGAGACCTCAACAAGGTTCCCTATGACCACGGCCCGAGAATAGCCCACGGTATCCTCCCAGGGCGTACTGCTGGAGATCCTCTTCATGGCTTGCCTCATCGGCCGCGATAGTCGAGCACGTTGAATATACCTTCGACTACAGCACGGAACAGAGCCCTCACCGCCTCCCCGACAGCCGCCAGGATCGGTGAAGGGCCCCTGCCTCCTTCAACAACAATCAGGTACCAGGGTTACAAGGCTGAAATAGCAGGCAAGATATGGCAGGATCGTGAACCATGAGTTCTTCGCAGCGGGGGCGATAGGCATACTGCCGGCTCTCCTCTTCCTGTACTATGCCCTTCGACGCTATGAATATCCATACGTCGAGGAGCCTCTCTTCAGGAACGACCGTCTCTTTCTCAGCTTCGCCGTCGGGATGATTGTCGGCGTAGCCTCCGCGGTCCTCTTCAACTCATTCAATATAGAGCTGTACACCGTTGCCCTCACAGTCCTCCTGGCCACCGCCCTCTTTGACGAGTCCTTCAAGCTGGTGTACCTCAACCTGAGATTCCTCCAGAGGAAGTTCGACACGGTCTTCTACGGCTCCTCCTTGGGGGTCGGGATGGGTGCCACCTTCACGATGGCCTTCGCCTTCCAGACCTTCAGGGGGCCCACGGCTCCTTTCCATCCGATAAACATCTTCGGCCTTCTCGCGCTCTCCATAGCCCTGAATTCCCTCCAGTTCTTCACTGGTTCCCTGATTGGCGTGGGCTCCGCCAAAGGGAGACTCTGGAGATCCTACCTGCAAGCTCTGGGATCCAGGGCCATCTTCGCCCTCCTCATAGCTCCCTTCTTGGCGCCCTTTCAGGTTAGAAACCCCTTCATCATAGTCGGATTCCTCCTAGCCGCCACCGCCTTCGCACTCTTCCTTTTCTGGGAGGGTCACTCCACCATCATCCCTGAGTCGTTGCCTGCGGATGTCAGACGGAGACTCAGAAGGGGGGTTCCCAAACGGAGTAGCGACTAGACGACCCTGTACAACCCTCTCTTGGACTCATATACGAGGTTCTCCCTGAGAAGGGCTTCGAGGATCGCCGATCCTTTGAGTCCTGACTGTTCCAAAGCCTCCTCCGCCGTAGAGAGCTCGAACCCGCCACCCGCCTCCGAGAGGGATCTCAACACCTCCAAGGCTCTCTCCTTCTTATCCTTCGAATGGAGACGACCTTGTGGGCCTCTCGCATCCGGTGCCTTTGGACGCGCCTCTTCCTCGAGGGCCTCCTCGAACTCCCGGAGGCTACCGGAGAGCTGAGCCCTGATTCGTCCCAGGGCTAGGGGCAACTCTCGCGGCTCATCGGTGGAGAAGAGGACCTTCATGCGGTTGATGTAGATCCTCTTTCCGCACTGGCAAGATGTGGTCTTGGACCCCAGACGAACCCCCAGGGGCCTCTGACATTTCGGGCAGACAACGACACCGTACATCCAGATCACGACCGAAAGCCGATACAGTCGACCTCGGAGTCCTCCTCCTGGTCCAGGGTCTTCCCCATCACGTAGGCGTCCTCTCCCCAGGAGTAATAGCCCTTCAGGATTCCATCGAAGTCGTAACCTAGATGCCGATAGAAGTTGATGGCGGTATCGTTGTTCACATTCACCTCCAGTTTCATGACCTTAGCTCCCTGCTCCCTCATGATGTCCTCCGCCATAGCCATGAGCTCCGTACCTACACCCCTCCGCCTGTGACCGGGAAGAACGGCTATGGAGACGACGCGGGCCACGTCGAGGTCCCGTTTCAGCATGATGGTCCCCACGGGCCTCTCCTGATGAGAGTAAACGTAGGTCATGGCAGCCGGGTTCTTCAGAATCCAGATTATGTGAGCCTTAGAGAAGCCTCTTCGTCCGAAGCACTTCCTCTCGATGCGAAGGATGATGGGAACGTCGTTTACGTTGGCTCTACTTATCACGCGAGGAGCAATTCACCAGCCTATTTTATGGTTTGCCGGAGCTTGCAGCCACATACAATTATAAGAACGCGGGGACGTCTGAGGTATTCAGCGGTGAGCGAGGCGCCGGTCATGGCGGACAGGGTGGAGATCGCAGATATTCTAGAGGGCCTACACACGGGCAAGGCGGTGGAGGTGCGCGGGTGGGTCTACAGGTCCAGAAGCAGCGGCGGCATCGCCTTCGTCCTCGTGCGGGACTCATCGGGCGTGGTCCAGGTTACCTTCGACAAGGATGAGCTGGGGGACCGCTCCTTCCTCGAGGTGGAGCAGGCGGGGATCGAGACCTCCATTATCGCGAAGGGTGGCGTGGTGGAGGAAGGGAGGGCACCCGGAGGTTATGAGATCAAAGGGAATAGCATGGAGGTGGTGGGGCCCTCCAGGAACTTTCCCATAGGCCGGGACATCAGCGATGAGTTCCTCCTGGACGTGAGACATCTCTGGATCAGGTCTCAGAAGATGACCTCCATCTTCAAGGTCAGGTCCACAGTCTTCGGGACGATTCATGATTACTTCCGCAGCTGCGGCTTCTACGAGGTTCAACCCCCCATAATCACCCCTGCTGGCAGCGAGGGTGGCGCCACCCTCTTCGAGGTGGACTACTTCGGGAAGAAGCTGTTCCTGACCCAGAGCTGGCAGCTTTACGCAGAGTCCATGGTGATGGGGCTGGAGAGGATATACACCATCGCCCCCTCCTTCAGGGCGGAGAAGTCCAGAACCACGCGTCACCTGACAGAGTACTGGCATGCAGAGATGGAGATGGCCTGGGAAGGTATGGAGACCATCATAGGGCACGGGGAGGCCCTCATATCCCAGGTGTGTCAGGCAGTTGCGGAGCGTAACGCGAGGGAGCTGGAATCACTGGGTAGGGACGTCGACTACATCGGCGGTATTGAGCCCCCCTTCCCACGTATCACCTATGAGGAGGCCTTGGAGAGGCTTAGATCCGAGGGCATGGAGTTGGAGTGGGGAAAGGACATCAGGACCCTGGAGGAGAAGGCCCTAGCCAAGTCCTTCGACAAGCCCATAATCGTTACCCACTACCCCAAGGAGTCTCAAGCCTTCTACAAAATGACCGACCCAGAGGACCCAGACCTGGTCCTTGCCTTTGACTTCATTGCCCCGGAGATTGGGGGGGAGCTCATCGGGGGGTCGGAGCGAGAGGCGGACCTGGAGACCCTGAAGGCTAATCTCCTAAGACAGGGTGAGGACCTTGAGGCCTACGATTGGTACCTGGACACCCGCCGTTACGGTTCCGTCCAACATTCAGGCTTCGGAATGGGAGTGGACCGCCTAGTCCAGTGGATATGCCTTCTGGACCATGTCCGAGACACCATTCCCTTCCCTAGGACCCTGACGCGACATAAGCCCTAGGCTTAGGCCTCAGACCTGCGTAGCTCGCCGATGACCTCCCTGGCGATGATCAGCTTTTGAATCTCGTTGGTTCCCTCGTAGATTCCCAGAATCTTGGCATCCCTGAAGTGTCTCTCGACGGGGTAGTCACCAGAGAAGCCGTAGCCGCCGTGCACCTGCACGGCCCTGTCGGCTGATCTCACGGCCATCTGGGCACCGAAGAGCTTGGCGACGCTCACGGCCAGGGTGTTGTCCACGTTCTGGTCCCTCAACCAGGCTGCCTTGAGGTAGAGGAGGCGAGCGGCCTCCACATCCACGGCCATCTCCGCAATCATCTCCTGAATGAGCTGGAAGGAGCCGATAGGTCTCCCAAAGGCCTTCCTCTCCCGAGCGTGTTCGATGCTTGCCTCCAGGCAGGCTTGCCCTATCCCAACAGCACCCGCCGCGACGCCGAGACGACCGTGATTGAGGACATACATAGCTATCTCCCAGCCCTGGCCCTCCTGTCCCACAATGTTCTCCACCGAGATCCGGCAATCGTCAAAGGCCAGGTCCGCAGTAGGGGAGGCCCGCAACCCCAGCTTGGTGTTGGTCTCCACGTGAGGTGCGCTGAAACCCGACGTGCCCTTTTCCACCAGGAAAGCGCAGATTCCCTCGTGGCCCTCAGTCTTGGGAAGCCTGGCGAAGACAATGACGTAATCTGCCACATTGCCGTTGCTTATGAAGCGCTTGGAGCCGTTGAGGACCCACTCGCGCCCTTCCCTGACCGCCGCAGTCCGCTGGTTTGCGGCATCGGAGCCAGCATCGGGCTCGGTGAGAGCCCAAGCCCCCAGTTTCTTTCCCTGGGCGATGGGTGTGAGGTATTTCCTCTTCTGCTCCTCGTTCCCGAAAGCCAGTAAGGTGGTAGCTACGAGGGAAGTCTGAACTGAGAGGGTGGTCCTCAGGGAGTTGCAGCCTCTGGCAATCTCTTCCACCACAAGGGCGAAGCTGACGTAGTCCATCCCCGCGCCTCCATATTCCTCTGGAATGGGCATACCGAAGAAGCCCAGCTCTGCCACCCTATCCGTCACGGACCTGGGGATCTCTCCCTTCTCCTCCCAGGACTTCACGTGGGGGATGACCTCCTTGTCCACGAAGCTCCTGGCCGTCTCCCGTATCATCCTCTGCTCTTCAGAGAGCTGGAAATCCAAGCTTTCACCAGAAGTTCACTAGAGCCACCCGTTCCTTAAACCTTCCTCTGGCAGAGGAATATGCGTCCCTATTGCCTCGCCAGGGAGGAGTTGTGCGCTGCACTTACCATGAGACCGATGGAATGGCTCAAAGATGGAGGAGGGTAACTGGAGGAGGGAGGAAATCGGAAGGGTTAACCGCGACGGTATGCTAAAGGGTCGGTGGTGGCTTGCAGCTCTCCGATGAGGATCTCAAGGTCCGGATGACTGAGGGCAAGCTGAAAATCGTCGGCTTCATGGAGAAGAATCTGACGCCGAACGGCTACGACCTCACTATCGGGGAGGTCCTCGTCCCCTCCCTCAGCAGCCTTCACAGTGAAGGTACCGCGAGGATATCACCCAAGACGTGGTTCCTCGTCAGCACGATGGAGTTCCTGGAACTGGGACCCCGCTTGTCGGGAGACCTCTGGATAAGGACCACCTGGGCCCGCCGAGGTATCATTCCATCCTTCGGGAAGGTGGACGCAGGGTTCAAGGGAAACCTAACCCTCTCTGCCTTCAACGCCTCTGAAGAAGAGATTGCTCTCCCTGTAGGGGATACCTTCGCACAGATCACCATTCATGAGTTGGGAACGCCGCCCTCCCGAACCTACCCAGAAAGTTCCGGCACGTACCAGGGCCAGAAGGGAGTCACCCTGTCGAGATCTTCAGGTCAAGGGCGTAGTGACCCTGGCTAGGGGAGTAGCCCCTCACCTCTCGCGAGCCCAAGAGCTCCATGGCCAGTCCCCTCGGTAGAGCGCTGCTGAGATCCTCAAGCCGTTCCTCCAGAGAGTCTCGCTCTAGAATCTCGTAATAGTGGAGAATGCCTCCCTCTTTCAGAGTGGAGGCCGCTAAGGTGAAATGGGGAAGGGGACTCTTGGGGAAATCCAAGACCACTCTGTCCGCCGGTTCCAGATAGGGGAGCACCTTCCGCACATCTCCCTGAATGGGGGCCACATTCTCCAGATGATTCCTCCTGACGTTTTCCCGCAGAAACTCGATGGCTGAAGGATTGACATCCACAGCGTAGACCACGCCTGCCCCCTGCCGTGCCATGTGGAGGGCGAAGGGTCCGACGCCACAGAAGGCGTCTATGATGACCTCACCTGTACGAACCCCTTGGGCCACACGCCTCCTCTCTCCAGCCATCCTTGGTGAGAAGTACACCTGGGATGGATCCATTGCAAGCTTGAGGCCATACTCTCTGTGAACTGTTCGCGTACTCCGCCTACCGATGATGACTCGCAACGTCCGCCTCCTCCGATGCCCCGAGACGCCCTCGTCCACCGCGACCGTCGCCACGCTCTTTGTCGCCTTCAGGAGGGCGGAGCCTATGGCCTCCTCGAAGCTCGCCAACTCCTCGTGTATCTTCAGGATCAAGACATCCCCAACTATATCGTGAGCCCTGGGAAGCAGAGGTCGTAGTTCCTCCGGAACCTCCAAAAGCTCCCTGTAGCTTCTGGGCCTCTGGGACATCTCCTTGAACTCGTGGATTTTCAGAGGATAGCCTATGGAAACCTCATCCTTCACGGGGAGGAGTAGGGTGCCATCTCCGTCCTCAATCCGCAGACCCCTTCGAAGCATGCCCAGGCTGGCAAGGCTGCGTCTCGCCCTCTCCCCCTCTTCTCTGGGAACGACCACAGCGATGGACCTCACCCGTAACGGATACCCTCTCAAACAATAGGCTTACCGGTGAGGACCCATCAGAAACTCCCTTATACCCTAGCCGTGCTAGCTATGTCGGTGCTCCTTCGTTGGGAAGATTCTTCAACGAGTCGTGGAGGGCTCTAGCAGGGCAGGCCCTTCGCAGGTATTTCATCAACACAATCTTCGACTCCACGTTCGTCGTGATGGGTATCATCATTGCCTCGGCCCTGGCTCCTGACAGTACTGTGCGCACCGTCGTGAGCACGATGTTGGCCGCCAGTGTAGCTCTGGGCATCTCCACAGGCACGAGTGTCTATGAGGCGGAGAAGGTGGAAGCTGAGATAAGGCTGAAGGAGCTGGAGCGGGCGATGCTCAAGCCGCTGGCAAATACCGACGCAGAGAGGTCGCTAGACGTCTCCAGGTATGTGACCGCCTTCGTGAACGGGCTGGCGCCCCTCGTGGTCTTCGCCTTCACGGCGGCTCCGTTCCTCTTGACCTCCTCCGTTCTAGTGGATCCTTCAGTTGCCTACATGTCGATCGCCATCGCCATTGGCGTCATCTTCTCCGTAGGGGCCTACCTTGGAAAGCTCTCAGGTGGAGCAGTGTGGCTCAAGGGCCTTCGGATGGCTCTTATCGGCCTGGGAACCTTTGCGGCCATCTGGTTTATTCAGACCCTCTTTCATTAGGGATTGTCATGGGAGAGCTCGTCTTCATTGGTCTGGGCCTCTATGACGAGAGGGACGTAACCCTGAAGGGATTGGAGGAGGCACGCTCCTGTGACCTCCTGTTCGCTGAGTTTTTCACATCCAGTCTTGTCGGAACGGGCCCCAGACGGCTGTCCAATCTCTACGGCAAGAAGATCAAGGTCCTGACGAGGGAAGAGGTGGAGGGAGGCGACATCATGGTGGAGGCGGCCATGAGTAGGAGGGTGGGCTTTCTGGTAGCGGGAGATCCCATGGCTGCCACGACCCATGTCGAGCTCAGGCTGCGAGCTCACCGGGCGGGCGTGAGCACGAGGGTCGTGGCCGGAGTCTCCGCTTTGACGGCGGTTGCGGGGGCCCTCGGCCTTCAGATATACAAGTTTGGAAGGATCACATCCATACCCTTTCGAGAGGAGGGGTTCGAGCCTCTGAGCCCCTACGAGGTCGTAGGGATGAACCGCGCCGCCGGCCTGCATTCCCTCGTCCTCCTCGACATCCAGGAGGAGCGGTACATGACCGCAGGGGAGGGGATGGAGTACTTGCTCGGGTGCGAGGCAGAACTCTCAAAGGGCGTCTTTTTGCCCGAGACGGCGATATGTGTCGTGGGTCGTCTCGGGTCCTCTCAACCCCTTGTACGGGCTGATAGGGTTGGAACCCTCCTGGAGGAGGACCTGGGAACGCCTCTTCACGCCCTCGTCATCCCGGGCAAGCTCCACTTCATGGAGGTCGAGTGTCTATCCGAATTTGCAGGCCTTCCGGAGGATCTTGCCCAGAGCTTCAACCCGTGACAAGGTCCTCTACGCCCCAACGAATCAACTCGACCTTCTTTTTCATGTTGAGGACCTGGTCGGAGAACTCCTTCCGAACGGAAGTCATTGCGCTCGCATGGGCTTCCTCGGGCAGGGTCCACTGCCCAGAATAGGTCCTCCTCTCCAGCGCCTCTATCCCATCCGCTGCCTCTCGGCGTTCCGTGAAGGAACCGACGAGAGTCCGCTTCTCGGGCAGGATGATGTCTGGAAGCTCTCGCTCGAAAACGCCTGCCCTCCGCTCCCCATGGCCAGCCCTCCGGATGAATTTCCAGTAGGTGCTGAAAGGTGAATGAACATCCTCCCAGTGAGTCGCGACTGTGTAGTAGGCCACTCGGGTCACCCTAGCTATCTCCTTGAGGGCTCTCTTCCAGTCTTCGATCAGGTGTAGGACGTGGATGCTGTAGGCCGCTTCAACTGACTTGTCCTTGAAGGGCAGGAACAAGGCATTGGCTAGAAGGACATCTGTCAAGCCCTTCTTCAGACCTCTAGCCATCATTCTAGGGGATATGTCCACGCCTAGGAGGTTGATTCCCCTCCTCTGCAGGGGTAGCGCGAACCTTCCGGTACCCACCCCAATCTCCAGGACGCTGCCATACTCCCCCAGCTCCCGGGAGAAGGCCTCGATGATCGTTTTCATCTGCCTCGATGGCAGTCGTCGGGTCTCATCGTAGCGATGGGCGATCCTGTCGAAACTGATGCTCTTGGGGTCCGTCAACGATGATGCATCTGCACCCTCTATATCCCGTTTGCCCCCATGGGAGTAGTTTCACTGAACCCCCCTGTGAATACCCTTATATTCGGAATCGGGTTAGGCATGTATGCCGGAGATTGTGATGGCATCCAAGAGTATTGAGGAGTTGCCCGGCGTAGGACCGGCAACCGCGGATAAGCTGAAGGAGGCGGGGTTCAGCGACCTCATGGCCCTGGCTGTGGCCTCCCCTCAGGCGCTAGCTGACGTGGCCGAGCTCGGGACAACCGTGGCGCAGAAGATCATCCTGGCCGCACGCGAGGAGGTGGACATCGGCGGTTTCGAGACGGGAGATATCCTCCTAGAGCGAAGGAAATCCGTCAGCAAGCTTACGACCGGCTCCAAAGCCCTCGACTCCCTCCTGGGCGGGGGTGTGGAGACTCAGGCTATAACAGAAGTATTTGGTGAATTTGGGTCGGGAAAAACACAAATAGCTCACCAGCTAGCCGTGAACGTCACCCGCCCTGAAGAGGATGGTGGGGTAGATGGGGAGACCGTGTGGATCGACACGGAGTCCACCTTCAGACCTGAGAGGATAGTCCAGATGTGCGCGGCCCTGGAGCTCGATCCGGATGAGGTCCTCCAGAAGATCCACGTGGCGAGGGCGTTTAACTCCCACCATCAGATGCTTCTTGTGGATAAGGCAAAGGAGCTGGCCCAGGTGCACCCCATCAGGCTCTTCGTGGAGGATTCCCTGACATCCCACTTCAGGGCGGAGTACATAGGGCGAGGCGTGCTGGCGGAGAGGCAGCAGCTACTGAACAGACACATACACAATCTCATGAGGTTTGGTGATATCTACGACGCCACTATCTTCGTGACAAACCAGGTCCAGGCAAAACCCGACGCCTTCTTTGGTGATCCCACCCGTCCCATTGGAGGGCACGTCGTCGCTCACACTTCTACCTTCCGGATATACCTGAGGAAGAGCAAGGGAGAGAGGAGGATCGCCCGCCTCATAGACTCCCCTAACCTCCCGGAGGCAGAGGCCATCTTCACCATCTCTGAGGACGGGATCAGGGACTAGGGGAGAACGACTAAATAGCCCTGGGGAATCATTCCGTCGTGGAAGTTCACAGGATCGTCGATCCCGCCTTCGATGCGAATCTGTACCTCGTGAAGTCGGAGGACACTCTTCTAATCGACTCGGGAACCGGTATCCGATCCGCCCATATTCTCCAGGAGCTGAGAGGGATACTGGGGAGTGGACCAATCGACCGGTTCATCCTGACCCATCGCCATGTGGATCACGTGGGGGGAGCGAAGACGATATCCGAGGCCTTCGAGATCATCCCATGGGTGTCTGTTGATGAAGCACCCTCCCTTCTGGACGGTGAGGGTGGCAGCACAGGGGCGACTCTTTTTGGCATCAGGTTGGAGCCGATGAAGATCAAGGTCATAGACTACGGTGAGACTATCGACCTCGGGGATGTGAAGCTCAGGACTCTCCACACGCCGGGACACACTGTGGGGAGCATCTGCCTTCTCGG
>JAJISG010000153.1 GCA_022848835.1 Thermoplasmatota archaeon
GGCAGAGGTGGAATCTCCAGCCGAGTCAGTCTCCCGCGGGCAGTTTGGGACACTGACTGGTGACCCACAGTCGAGCTAGTCATCCGTGGATTCCTTGCGCGTCCATCTAAGTTCCCCGGAGCGGACTGAGAGGGGGAAGGACTGCAGGGAATTTCCACCCTTCCTCGGTCCGATGCAGACGACGAGGCGGCTAGGATCACCAGAAATCCACTGGCCTTGGCGAGAGCTCTCTTGAAGGTCTACCTAGGTCATGCCCCTTCACGGGTCTCGCCGGATGGCGGAGGAGTAGGTCTAGCAAGGGCCTTCCTAACGGAGAGGATTGAGAGGCTTCTGACGATTGCTGAGGAGATGGGGCTTCAGGACGATCCATCTCTGGCAGAGCGCGGGTCATCAAGGGCCATTTGTTGACTCGATCAAGGCTTAAGTGGCGGCCCGGCGCTACTTCCTCTTCAGTATGTCCTCAACCCAGAGAAGACCAGTCATCATGTTGGGGAAGCCGAGGGTAGTAAGGGCTAGGAGGGCAATGTGCCTCAACTCCTCTGCCGTCGCGCCCTGCTCCAGGGCCCGTCGGGTATGAGAGTGGGCTGCTCCCTCCATCTTGGCCCCAATGGATATCCCCAGCTTCACCAGCTCCCTCATCTTGGCATCCAAGGGTCCGGCGGCCAGACACTCCTTACTCAGCTTCTCATACGCCTCGAATACTCCCGTGTAATTCGCCTTAAACTCCTCGAAAGGTTTCGGTAGCTCAGCCGTAATTCTCACCTCCGTTCAACTATCGCGGCTCGGAGTATCGTCCTCATTCCGAGCCGAGGGACTATCGTAGCCCCCGTTACAAAGTTTTCTGTGGGTCAGAGAAGGGCATCATGTCCTTCCAAATCCTAGGCGCGGAGACATCCTGCGAAATGCCTCATGGTCCCTGGCGTTGGGCTGAACCATCTCACTCACAACCATTCGTTATTCTGCCGGAGATAGCTTGCCTCTCAACCATGGGCCATGACACGGCAGTCCATGCAGTGGGAGCTGATCAGGGGCATCACGGGTGCGTGCTCGCTGCCCAGCAGCTCCTCCAATCGTCCCAGCATCTTAGCGGAGGCGATAGGGGCCCCACACGCAATGCACCTCGCCATCCTCTCCACGTATACGGGCATCCTTCCCTGACTCAGAAGCTCCAGGTTGACGATTTTGTGGAGGATGATGGCACCACGACCCCTCTCGGGACACTTGGAAAGGCATAGGCCGCATGCCACACACTCGCCAGCGTCGAAGCTCAGGGTCACGCCCTCTTCCCCCTCCTCGTGGGTCAGGGCACTGGTGGGGCAGGTCGCGGCGCACATGCCGCATGCGGTGCAAGCGTCATCCCGAATCTCCACAACGCCAACGGGGGACAAGGGATGCTCGAGAATTACCCTGGACCTCCCGTACTCCGAGGCCAACTTCGTCAGCACATTGGCATGGGCTTTATGGCTGTAGGGGTCCTCGAGAGGCACTGTCCCGCGACCTTCTCGCGGGGGTTCTTCCAGGGCTGGATTCAGCATCACCAGATCCTCGGGCGCCCCGATCAACCGCAGGAACTCCCGGCAGAAGGCAACCCCCTGCTTAATCGCCCGGCTCTGACTGGTGGGACAGGACCGCTGGCAGGACAGCACGGCCACGGCACCCGCACCCAATAACAACGGTGCCAGTATCCATGTTGGCGTTGCCATTCCCACACAGGGCAGCTTGACAGGCATCCAACCGCTAGCGGCCTTCGGCTCGGGTGACTGCTGGCAAAGGAACACGATGCCCCGAGGGTCCGAGTAGCCGACGGAGAGGAGGGTGCGGATCTGAGCCTCCAGCTGTGCCGGCGTACAGGCGGGATCGATCACGGCTCCCCGGGGGCATGCGGTCACGCAGAGTCCGCAGGGCTCACACCTTGATCTGTCGTGTCCCAATATTCCATCAGACCACTCCAGGGCACTCTGGGGACAGACCGACACACAGAGGCTGCACCCCGAGCCGGCAGCGCAGATTCCTTGGTCGATGGAGGACACCGCCCTATACTCGGTCAAGGAGAGCCGGAGGAGGGATCTCCTGCTGATCCTAGACGACAGGTACAGCTTGGCGTTTTCCGGCTTGCTGCCCTTGAAGGCCCTCGCTCTTGCCAGCGCTCCTGCCAGGAGGACCTTGGACCTCTCGATCCCGTTTCCGTTAAGGGAAACAATCTCCACGCCTAGTGGGTCCAAGCCAACCTTCCTGGCTTGTGTCTGTAGCTCACCGATGGAAGACCCCTCTCTGCACAATCCAAGAATGAGCCGACGGATCTCCCTGCCCGCCAACAGCCTCGGGAAGTCGAAGTGGTGGCAAAGTTCCGGTATCACATGCACCTCGACATCCTCATCAAGGAGCCAGTCCGTGAGTTCTCCGCTCTCCCGCCAGTGGCCGCAGATGAGGAGAGCGGTCTTGGCCTCCCCCATCACACGCTCACCTCTCTCAGCAGGAGGTTCGAAAGTTCCAGGTCGTGTCTGATGAAGGCGTCGGCGGCTTCCGCAATCGTGCCGTATATGGTCCCAGCCGCCTCCTCCATCACACGCTCAGCGAAGGCGAAGAACCATTTTTCAAGGTGCCTCTGCAGAAAAGTGCGCTCATCCTCGATAACCTTGACGACCCTCTCGCAGGCCCTGTCACTCCAAGCTTCAGCCTCCTTCCCGCAAAGGAAGGCCATCGCCTCCAATTCAGCGGAGACGTGATCGGGAAGGTTCTCGTAGTCAGGCGAAAGGGCTAGTCCCAGCCCGGCATACTCCCTCTCCAATTGAAGGGCGAAAAGGGACGCGGGCTGCCCGGGAAGAGCCAGGTAGAAGGACTCATAGGGAGGACATATGGCGCCTCCCAGGCCCGCGGAGAATAAGCGGATGTACTGCTTCCCAAGGCCGCTCACCATCGCCTCCTCCTGCATCGCCCCTCTCAGGCGCATCCAGCTATGGTGGAAGGCGAAGCGTGCAAGGTAGTCTTGATCGAGGCGCCGGGTTGTCTCGATAAGGATGGCGAGTCTACTCTCCTCAGGGTAGAGGAATGAAGACGCGAAGAAGCGGTAGAGGCCTTGCCGAAGTCGCCCGAGGGCTTCCCCTTCCCACTCAACCATTACCTCTCTCCAGGGTAGAGTTCGTATAGCACTGGTGCCAGGAATACGATGATCACCCCTAGAATGAAGAACGCGGGGGCGAAGGGTACTCTGGGGTTGCTGTGCTCTACGCCGCTGGGTGGGAAACCTATCGGTGCGCCCAGCAAGAAGAAGCTCACCGCCATCAGGACCATGCCCAACGCCACGATTATCAATGCAGTGCTTCCGCGCAGGCTACGCACCTCCCTCGTGCTTCTCTTGAAGGTGCATGATGGGGAAGGTCTTTGCGAAGATCCCAAAGAGGATGGCCCCGAGGGCGAATATGCCGATGATGGTGCCGTACTCCACCCACGTTGGGGAATAGGAGCCGACCGCGTAAGGGAGCAGGCCCCCATAGGTCTGGGAAGGCACCACGATCAGGTAGCGCTTCCCTATGGCCGCCACATTCACCAGAAAACCGCTGACCACGAGCCAGCCGATGTTCCACTTCTTCGCGAAGAACTGCCGTGCGAGGATTAGCAGGGGGATCGCCAGGGTGGCGACGGAGAGCCAGTAGATCCAAGCATACTCACCCCACAGTACGGCGTTGAAAACCCTGAGTTCCTCCTCGCGGGCTGTGAAGGTGCTCGTCAGGTGATCCACTATCAGGAAGTAGACGTAGATCAGAAGGAGGGCCAACATGAACTTGCCCATCCAGCTGAATACATCCATGTTGAGGCGTTTTCTCTGGTTAAGCCGAGTTCTCACAATGGCGGCAAAGATGATGAGGTGTCCCAGGCCCGAGATCCCGGCCAGTATCACGAAGGCGGGGGCCTGGAGGGCGCTGTACCATCCTGGCCGGCCAACCTGAAGGCCGAAGACAAAGCCGAGGGTGGAATGTGCGATGACCAGAAGGGGGATGACGGCCACGGACATCCAGAAGTTGGTGCGTTTGTGCCTCTCTTTCTCCTTCGGGGTGTCCTTATAACCGGCAGCCCAGAGGCGGTGGAACCACCGCAGCCTGCTCGGCACCCGCGCTAGAATTCCCGCGTCCCGCCGACCATCAAGGTAGAGATAGACGACGCTAGCATAGAGATATCCAGTGAGGACTAGGGTGACGGTACCGAAGAAAGGGGATTGCGGACGGGCGTACATGAAGAGGTTTACGATGCCCCGAATGGGCTGCCCCAGGTCCGCCATTATGCTCAACGCCCCGAGAATCAGGGCGACGACGGTCAGCACCTCCGCCATGCGAGCTAGAGGTTTGAGATAAGCCTGGGCAGTCAGCCTGATGAAGGCAGCCACGGTTATCCCCGCGAAGCTCACACCGACGAAGTAGATCGCCATGGTGATGTACAGCCCCCATGTCGCACCACCCATGGTTCCCAAGTCCCGCATCCCCGTGGCTATCTCTCCCTGCGTGAACTGAACAGAGTAGGCGTATATCCCGAAGGCGAGGACAACGACCGAGAAGCCGATGAAGAGAATCCAGCCCTTGGTGATCCGCCCCACCCCTAGCGGCAACTCTCTCTTCTCAGTTTCTGCTGTCACTGCTCAACCCTCCTCATGGGAAGCTCAGTCTGTCGCGTTTCTAGGCCAGGAGGCTTGCCCCCGACGTAGTAGACCCGGGGGCGGGTGCCGATATCCTCCAGGAGACGGAAGTGGAGATTCTCCTTGAGGTAGGTGGAGACCTCGCTCCCTGGGTCATCCAGGTCCCCAAAGATGATGGCGTGGGTGGGGCAGCTGTCCGAGCAGGCTGGGAGGAGCCCCTTCTCCACACGCTGGGCGCAGAACGTACACTTCTCTATGACACCTTTGTAGTGGCCCCCACCGGCTATGTGCCTCTG
>JAJISG010000154.1 GCA_022848835.1 Thermoplasmatota archaeon
AATCCCTAGCTTCTGCCTCTCCGAGCTCGTCAGCCGATAGATGTCCGTCTCAACAGGGCCCTGAGGCTCTATCCTTTCCTCGACTCCATAAAGGCCAGCTGCGAGCATGGCGCCGTATTGCAGATAGGGGTTCCCCGCGGGGTCAGGGTTGCGGACTTCAATCCTCGTCTTTGCACCCCTTCCGGAGGGTACACGAATCAGGGCGCTCCGGTTGAGGTTCGCCCATGAGATGTATACAGGGGCCTCGAAGCCTGGAACGAGACGCTTGTAGGAGTTGACCCACGAAGCGAGGATGGCGCAGGTTTCCCGGGCGTAATGGAGAACGCCACCGATGAACCACCGGCAGATATCCGACAGCTCGTACTCCCCGGTCGTCTCAAAGAAAACGTTCTTCCCTTCGAGAGTGGTCAAAGACTGATGCACATGCATGCCACTGCCATTCTGCCCGTACCAGGGCTTGGGCATGAAAGTGGCGTGCAGGCCGTGTTCCAGGGCCACCGTCTTCAGTCCATGCTTGATGACGAGAACACGATCGGCAGACGTGAGAGCATCGGCGTACTTCAGGTCAATCTCGTGCTGACCAGGCGCCACCTCATGGTGACTCGCCTCCACCTCAAAGCTCATGGCATCGAAGTATAGGGTGGCCTTCTTCCGTACGATCTCGCCCGTGTTCAGCGGAAGCTGGTCGAAGTAGTGGCCCGCGTCTGACGGCATGTTTGTAGGCTTCCCGTTCTCGTCGAACTTGAACAGGAAGAACTCGTACTCCGGGCCGGTGTAGTAGGCATAGCCCATCTTGCGAGCCCGCTCCATCTGCCTCTCCAAGACGTAACGTGGATCGCCGGAGAACCTTTCACCGCGGTGATCGTAGATACTGCACACCATGCCTGCGGTCTTCAGATCTCCAGAAGTCCAGGGGTAGGTCTCGAAAGTGCTGATATCGGGGCGGGCCCTCAAGTCGCTCTCCTCGATGGTCGCATAGCCCACGACGGAAGAACCGTCGAAGAGAATGCCGTCGTCCATGGCCTTTTCCAGCTGGGCCACAGGAATTGCGACGGTCTTCACCGTCCCCAAGATGTCCATGAACTGCATCTGGACGAACTGTACCTTCTCTGACTTCGCCCTTTCCAAGACCTCCGTCTTCGGGTCTTCTTCCGCCATCGCTACCCCGGTGGGGCAATGGAGAAAGGACCTTAAACCTTCTTGAGCTACTCAAGGGGAGTTGAGAGCGCCATCAGCACCTATTTTCCCCTGTTCGCGAAGAGATGGATGGCCAGGCAGCCTCCGTAGGCGCTCAATGGCGGAGCAAAAGTGAGCGTCTCTTCCTCTACCACCGCTTCTGCAGATGTGATTCCAGGGACGACCTCTCGACGGGTCACATGGGGCAGACAATGGCGTCGAGATCCTCGCCCCATGTCTTGGAGTTCTCCGAATAATCGATCGGACACTCCACGATGACCGGTCCGGCTTGGGCAAAGGCCTTCTCGAGGATGGGAGCGAGCTCTTCCGTGGTGACCACGTTGAAGCCCCTGGCTCCGTAACTCTCTGCGTACTTAACGAAATCCGGATTTCCGAAGTCCAGGGCAAAGCTCGGGTAGTTGTAGGTCGACTGCTTCCACTTGATGAAGCCGTAGGCATTGTCGTTCAGGATGAGTACGACAACATTGAGACCCAACCTTACCGCAGTCTCCAATTCCTGCGAGTTCATCATGAACCCACCATCCCCGCATACCGCAAGCACCCGCCTCTCAGGGTAGACCAACTTGGCAGCCATGGCACTGGGAAGGCCAGCACCCATGGAGGCCAGGGTGTTGTCGACCAGGAAGGTCCCGACGTTGAGGGTCCTGTAGTGTCGGGAGAACCACAGCTTGTATATTCCGTTGTCCAGACAGAGGATATCCTCGGGACCCAGCACCTTCCGGCAGTCGGCTACGATCCTCCTCGGGCGCGGTGGGAAGGCGTCGTCATCAGCCCCCTTGACAAATAGCATCTCGCCGAGTTCTCCCTTGACTTTCCTGCAGTAGCTGCCTTCATGGTGGTAGGAGTCGAGATCCCGCGTCAGCAGATCCAGGGAGCTGGCGATGTCCCCAACTAGCTCACAGCTCGGGAAGTAGTAGATGTCATGGTACGCGGGACTGAAGTCTATGTGAAGGGTCCTCTTGTCCATGTTCTGATTCCATAGACTCGGCGGATACTCGACCGTGGAGTACCCGACTGTGATGATGAGATCAGACCTATCCAGGACGCAGTTGACGTAGTCATGCCTGTGTATTCCGAAGGAGTAGAGGGAGTTCCTGTGATCGTCTCCCAGCACTCCTTTGCCCAGCTGTGTGTGGATGACATACAGGTTGGTCTGGTCGCATAGCCTTCGCAAGGCATCCCGGACTCGACGGCCTTGGGCCCTGCTTGAGACGATGATAACGGGGTCTCTGGAGTCCCTGATCATCTTGGCTGCCATCCCGATGGCTTCGGCATCGGGCGCTGCTCCTCGGATCTGTGTGACCTCCTGGGGTCTGTACACCTCCTCCACTTCTTCCGAGGCGACGTCTTCAGGGAGCTCTATGTGGCAGGCCCCTTTTCGTTCAGTGGTGGCCTCCTTGAACGACTCCCGCACCTCCTTGGGGATGCTCTGGGGGCTCCGGATCTGGACGGTCCGTATCGTGATCGGCTCCATCATGTGGACCACGTCCAGGAGCTGGAAGTTCGCCTGCCAGTTCTCGCGAATCCCCTTCTGTCCCGTAATAGCTACAAGGGGCATGCCCCCTAACTGTGCATGGGCGATCCCAGTCACCATGTTCGTGGCA
>JAJISG010000155.1 GCA_022848835.1 Thermoplasmatota archaeon
CAGCAGATATGAGGGTTACGGGCTCAACGGAGCTCAATCAGTCCCCGAGCATCCATTGCTATGGGTTCGAATGACTGAGGGGCGATGGCCAGCTCAGCTGCCTTGAGCGGGAACTTTTCATTCGCCGCGGGAAGCTCCTCCACGAAGTCGACGATCTCGTCTTGGATGGAGAAGGGGAAGGCAGTCGAAACCTTCTCCACCAGTCTCTCCACCATGTGGGCCATCATGTCGTTGACGACGTTGGCCGCTTCCCAGTGGCTTTCCACGCCATCGACTTCCAGAGCCGCATTGTTGTCGAGTATCAGCAGAGCGTCGCACTGAGGTTTCAGGGCATCGAGACCTCGCCTCGCCTTGGTCACAATCCTCTCTTCCTTGAAGGGCCATATGAGAAACGCGAGGACCGGGAGCCCCTTCTCCTTGGCGAGAGAGGCCACCACAGGGGCAGCGCCGGTTCCCGTCCCTCTCCCCAACCCAGCCGCTAGCAGGATGATGTCCTGTTCCAGACTTTCTGCAATCTCTTCCTTGTGGAGAAGAGCGGCGGATTTCCCCAGTTCCACGTCACCGATGGTCCCCTTCCCCCGGGAGATAGGGTTACTGAGGTCCAGCTGTTGCTGGCACCCACACAGGGACAGAAAGTACTCATCAGTGTCCACAGCAAGCTTGCGGAGGGCTGTCCTTTCCCTCACGAGTTTGAGTACGTTTATGCCCGCTCCTCCAATTCCTGCGAAGACAAATCCCGGCTCATCTAATTGACTTGGCAACTGGCCAAGTATGCGCTGAGCAACCTCCCGGGCTATCATCCTTCCCATCCTCCTTGTGGTTGATGGAAACAGGGAAGTCCCATTAGTCGTGCATCCCATCCCTTCTGACAAGTGCTCGAGGCACTGCCCTCTTCTCTTCTAAGTGTGAACTCCCCTGTCCACCAACGCGCCTTCCATCTTCATGCCTTCTTCGCTGAGTCTCGCCTCTCCAACTCCACAGGAAACATCTTTCCCGAGGCCTTTCCCATGGTCTCCTGGTGTTGTATCATATCCTTCACCCTCTCCTCGGAGAGACCTTCCTTGATGATCCTCTGAATCGCCTCCTCTCGACTCAGAAAGTATCCGTTACTCACTAGGGCGTCCATGAAGTCGATGTATGCCCGAGGGACCTCCACCGTCACCCTGTTGCTGAGACCCTCAACAGACTCCAGAAACTGTCTCACGGCAATCCGACAGAGGTGAGACCTGCTTCCGAACCTGGGGCTCCCCGCGAGAAAGGCGTCCATGCGGGACAGGATCTCCCGTTCGAGGCGTATGGTGATTCGATCACTCGTTTCCATGCATCCACACCAAGTCTTGTATAGCCGCCGCGATGCGGCGGTTCATCCGACGCGTGCCGTCCAATAGACCATAGGATATTTAATGGTTATGACGAAGGTCATACTTCGTATGACAAGACATCCATAAGTCTTACGCAACCGTCATCTTTGGTGCGACAGACGGCTGAACACAATCCACCGGGGTGCCCGTTGTCGGCGAGAACATGTCTCCTTGACTCCCTTTCGCTCGCGCTAGGTCGCCCATATCCAGCGGTTGTGGCTATCATGGCTTCATTGGTTTCTGTGGCGACCCCACGCGCTTCTCTCGAGTGGTTTGGGTTTGTGATTGCACTAGGCGCAATAGGAGTGTTTCTGTTCTTCCTTCCCCTCAGCAGCATCCATAGAGCAATGTTGGAGGAGCGAGGGAAAGCGATGGAATCGGTTCAGGGTCAGCTGCGCCAATTTATGGGGGAGGTCGACGATCCTGAATCGAAGAGGTCCGAGGCAACATTACCTGGAGTAATGAACCTGCTTGCAGACCTTAGGAGGGCGATACGCTTGACATGGCGGAACGCAAGCTCTCAAGTATCCCAACCTGGCCCCTTGACACTCGAATTCTTCGCCGCCTCGCGGCGATTGCTTTGACGGTCATCACCATCCTCGTGTCGCGGTCTGTTGCGACTCAGTTCGGCCTCTAGGCAAGGATTCTGAAACGACCTACGGGAGTGCTGAGCGGTGGTCCGGGTCTGTCTCTACTTGAGGCCCCGGTATGCTACGATACTATTCTTTCTCCTTCCTCACAAACTCTTTGACCTTTCTTTCCTCCCACCCGGACATTACGACCGCAGCTCCATGCAGGGCCACGGCGATGCCCCATCCTAACACAGCCCAGTAGAACCACCAGTCTCCGCCCTGACTGTAATCAATAACGAACAGTACGACCATGATCACGGCGTACGTGATGAAATGGCCGTAGAACGCTCTGAGCGCACGGACCCGTCTTCTTGCACGTTCGTATCTTTCGCCCTCTTTCATTTCCTACCCTCCATCTCCCGCCGAAAAAACTAGATACTACATACTTAAAAGGTATGTATATACACCCTTTTCAACCGGTCTTTCCCCGTCAGTCCAATATCTCGACCCGTCGAGGAGGATCTGCCTTGGGCTACGACAGCATGACCGAAGGTCCTTTCCTGCTGGGTGCGGTTGGGAGTATCATCTGGTTTTCGGTGAGTTGGTGGTTATAGGTTCAGCGGGCCTCGCCTACTCCTTGTTACTGCTGAGATAATCTGCACCGCTCTATCTCCTAGGTCAATCTGTTGAGCGAGAGGCCCAGGACAATCGTCCTATTCTATTCGTGGCTCGCCAAGTGCCAACGGAAGCGCTGTTCTCGTTCAGCATTCTTCGCCCTGTTGACAATCAGGATGGTTTCGAGTGTGCGATTCAATCGCACGGCATTACGGAAAGTCAGTGAGAAGCCAGACATCGCGTACAGGTGATTATCCAAAACCCTCTGGCAAAAAAGGTTTTATAAACTACACTCCTAGACAACGGAGATGGCTGGCCAGGGTTATGACTGGAAGACAGCTGAGTTCCGATGGCAGGAGGCATGGGAGAAGGCCAAGGTCTTCCAGGCAAGGCAGGATCATTCCAAGCCCAAGTTCTTCATCAACGTGCCCTACCCTTACGTGAATGGGCTGCAGCATCTTGGCTTCGGCGTCACCTTCTTGCACGCAGATATCATGGCCAGGTACAAGAGGATGAGGGGGTACAACGTCCTCTTTGCCCAGGCCTTCCATTGCACAGGACTCCCCATATTGGGAGCCGCTGAAAGGGTAAAGAAAGGGGAACAGGGACAGCTAGATATCCTGATGAACATGGGAATTCCGGAGGCGGAGATTCCCAAGTTCTCCGACCCCATGCACTGGATCGATGTCTTTCCAGCGGAGACAGAGAAAGACCTGATCGCCCTAGGTGCGAGCGTGGACCGGTCTAGAAGCTTTATCACGACCGACAGGAACCCCGCGTACGATGCCTTCGTGAAGTGGCAGTTCAGGAAGCTCAGAACGGGCGACTTCCTCCGATTGGGAAGGCACCCCGTGATATGGTGCCCAGCGGACCAGATCCCAATCGGAGACCACGACCGCTACGAGGGAGAAGGAGAGGTTCCTCTAGAGTTCACTCTCCTCAAGTTCAGACTCAAGGAGAGGTTCGTGGTCGCGGCCACTCTTCGGCCGGAGACCATCTTCGGAACTACCAACATCTGGGTGGACCCCGAAGTGGAGGATGTGGAGGTGCTCGTGGGAGAGGAGAGGTGGATCATCTGTCAGAAAGCGGTGGAGAAGCTCCAAGCTCAGGGCAGGGAGGTCGAGATCC
>JAJISG010000156.1 GCA_022848835.1 Thermoplasmatota archaeon
GTCTGTTGAGGAGATGATTGAAGAGGTGAAGAGCGGCGTCTACATGAAGTCCTTCATGGAGTGGAACATCGACGACAAGCGCTACAACGGAAAGTACGTGGGCCGGGAGGCTTACTTGATTGAGAATGGGGAGATCAAGGAGCCCGTTCGCCGAACGGTAATCGAGATTACGACACCTGCCTTCTGGTCGGCGGTGGATGCCGTTGGCAAGGACCTGGAGTTCGAGGCAGGATACTGTGGGAAATCCGACCCCGAGCAGAGCTTGGACGCCATGCTGGGAGGTCCCACGATTCGCCTACGCGATATCTACCTGAGGTGAGAGAATGGAGGACTTTGCTGCTCTCTCTGAGAGAATCGTCAACAGGGCCCTGAAGGCTGGAGCCCAGGATGTGGTCGCGAACGTCTACGCCAACAGGTCATACCAGATCCGCTTTGCGCAGAATCAGCCCGTCATCAGCAATCAATGGCGTGAGCGGGCCGCTTTCGTCGGTGTAGTGGTGGACAAGCGAGTGGTGGCGACGGAGATCGAGGACCTGTCGAACGTGGATGAGAGGGTGGACGACCTAGTGGCGCTGGCCCGGAGGTCCCAGGAGAACCCACTCTACGGTGGGCTTGCCGAGGGCCCCTTCCAGTATTCTAACGTGCCTGTGGACAAGCGCATTATCGACCTCGATGATGGTGGAGCCTACGTGGAGGCCGCGGTAAACGCTGCCATGACTGAGGGAGCTGTGGAAACGGCCGGGAGCTTCTGGAAGAACGACTACGAGCACTTCCTGCACACCTCCAACGGGGCGGTAGGCCGCGACCACCGCGTCAGCGTTTACATATCCATCCGCGCCTTCATGGCACCCGAGTCGAGTGGCCATGGCGTTTCCTGCGCGTCCAGCCTCTCCGAGTTCGAGCCTGAGGTAGCTGGTAGGAAGGCAGGGCAGATCGCGGCCTTGGCAAAGAATCCCAAGAGCGGGGAGCCTGGCAAGTATGACATTATCTTCGATCCTCTGATTCTGAGCAGCCTGACATATGAGATAGGGAGACAGTGCTCGGCCTTCGCGGTGCTGGCTGGCCTCTCACCCTTGAAGGACAAGATAGGTGAGAGTGTCGCTTCGGAGGCGGTGACCATCATCGACGACGGGAGTGCTGATTCCATCAACCGCCTGCGCTTCGACGAGGAAGGGGTGCCTACACAGCGTAACGTACTCATCGACAAGGGGGTGCTGCGAACTTACCTCCACAACACCTCAACCGCGAAGCTCTTCGAGCAGGAGACTACTGCCAACGCGGGCCTCGTCCAGCCCTTGCCCCATGCTCTGTTCTGCCAGCCAGGCGATTATTCGAGGGAGGAGCTCTTCGCAGAGGTAAAGGACGGATTGTGGTTGACCAACACATGGTACACCCGGTACCAGTCCTACATCACAGGCGACTTCAGCACGATTCCCAGGGACGGCATCTTCCGCATCAAGGACGGCGAGGTCGTCGAAGTCTGGAAGGACATACGGTTGACGGACAACATACTCAACCTCTGGCAGCAGATCGACGCTGTAGGCAGAGAGACGCACCAGCTCAAATGGTGGTACGAGGTGCCCGGGCCTGTATTCGCTCCCTACGCCGTGGCCCGGGACATAGGGATAACGAAATCCGCGATGTAGTCCTGCCTGGGGTCCTCCTATTGAATGTGTGGGAGGGCCCTCACTCGGGCGTGGGACAGGTTACCGGTCATCCATCCTTGTGGGATTCGGATCGGAGAAGATCAGCTGCTGCGCCTCGTCATGGACCTCCGGATCGAAGGCATATTTGAGGGCGGCCTTCACCTCCATGTCCGATATGACCCTCCCTGCCTTTCTGATGCGCTGGTAGATAGCGGTCAGGAGGAACATGTCGTCGTAGGGACCAAA